>JAOTYQ010000561.1 GCA_029861725.1 Acidimicrobiia bacterium
CGACAACGATGTGTCGACCTCCATCGCGGCGGCGAGCTTGTTGGTGTGGGTCGTCACGGCCTCGCCGGATGCGGTCGTGTCGAACTGGAGGCTCAGGCTCATCGTTCCGGACTCGCCACCGGTGAACGACAGCGTCGGCGTGTCGCGGCCCGGCACGCGATCGGACTGCCAGCTGTTCGACTTCGAGATCGACAGCTCCGAGGGGTTGAACATGCACGAGATGCGGTCGCCCGACTCGGTCTCGAGGAACGCTTTCTGGTCGGCCGGCATCAGAAGCCTCCCCGGAACGGTCCGCCTCGCCGGTCGAGCTCGGCGATCACCCGCTCCTCGAGCGCGTCGACGATGACGTCGACGAAGTCGTGGAAGTCGCTGCTGCTCGCGGTGTCGAACAAGGCGCGGAGGGACATCTCATCAGTGGAGTCATCGGTGTACGTCGGCCCCTCTTCGAGGCGCTGGATCGTCGGCGGCGCCGCTGGATCGGTGGTGCGTTGGACCGACGATGTCGGTGACGACGAGGACATGGGTGGGCGTCCTTCCTTGATGTTCTGCGCCATCTGGACGGCGCTGATGCCGCCCGAGGACGACGAAGTCGAGCGCTGCACGACGGCGGGAGTGGACCGCGCGTTCGTCGATGCCCCACCCGACACGAGCTGCATGGGGGCACCGACCGCCAGACCGGAGGTACCGACCCGGGTGGGTTCGGTCGTGCGGGCGACGACAGCGGCCCTGGCACTCGTCGGGAGGCTGGTGGCGGCCATGACCTTGCCGATGGCCTCGGCCTTTCGTTCCTCGGTCGAGTCGTGATCGTCGTCGTAGAAGCGCGGGACTGCTGACGTGTGAGCCACGTGGGTGAGCTCGTGGGCCAGCACCTCGACCGACTGCCGGGAACGGTCGGGCGTGCGGGCGAGGTGCATGGTGTCACCGGTGGTGACCGCCACCTTGTCGACAGCGCCCAACGCCTCGCGACTGGCCGCGTCGGTGGCGATCTTCACCGGCCGATCGCCGACGATCTGGCGGGCCAGTGGACGGAACTGCGTTGGCAGGGGTCGCGGCGCCTCCCTTCGACGCTGCGAGAGCGCGCTGAGGAAGCGATCGCCGAGCGATCGGGCTCCCGTCGGCTCGGTGGTCGACGTGGTGGTCGACGTGGCGCCGGCCGCCAAACCTCGACCGGCCACCGGCGGCGGGACCGCAGTCGGCGTCGACGGATCGAAGGACCGTTCACCATCGACGCCGTGCACCGCCGACGATGATGTCGGGCTCGGTCGGGAGTCGCGAGCGGAGCCTGCCGTGGACGCCGACAACGGAGGTGAGATCGGGGTCGGCGCACCGGCCGTGGCCGTTCCATCCGGACGTGGTGGCACGGCGGTGACCTCGGACCTGAGTGCGCTCGACAGGGTGGTCGACCTGGCGATCGCGGCCGACGTGCTGTGGCGACCTCGAGCGACGCGACGGATCGCGCCGGCATCGACGCCTGCGATCGGGGACGGATCTCGAACGGTGACGTCGACCCCGCTGTCGACGCGGTGATCGACCGAGCCGGCTGCGGGCCGCGACGACGTGAAGCCGACATGGCCCGACCCCCAACCCGGCACCGGCTGTGGGCCCGGCCGGGGCACGGGCGTCTCGGCTGCCGCGAAGAGGCGACCGGGCCGCGCCGAGAAGACGCGGCGGGCATGCGGGCGTGAGATCGCACCGGGCCCGATCGAACCGATCGCCGGTGCGCCGAGCTGAGCCGGCGAAGCCGGCAATCCCGGAGTTCTCGGGCCGGCGGGAGCGGCCGGGAACCCGCGAGGCGTCGTGTCGGCGGGGCTCGGCGGCAACCCCCGAGCGCCGGCGGCGGGAGCGGCCGGCAATCCCCGAGGCGTCGTGTCGGCGGGGCTCGGCGGCGAGCCGAGCAGCGCCGACGATGTCGATCGGCGAGCAGCGCCGCCGTCGTGGGTCGGCCGGTCAGCATGGGCCGACGTGTCGTCGACGACAGAGCTCGGTGATTCCGGTCGACCACCGAACAGCCGAGCAATCGGGTCGCCGGTGTCGGCGCGGCCCGCGAACGGCACGTTCGTGGGGCGGACTGGTACCCATTCGACCGACAGTCCGGCCGCATCGCGGCGCAGTTCGCCGTGCATCGGCTCGGTTCCGGCGAGTCCTGGTGCGGACGGGGTCGCACGGGCCGCGCGTTGGATGCCGCGACGGAACCCGCCTCGTCGAACGAGATCGGCGACGGGGCGGGGCCGGTGGCCGCCGGCGCCGACGTCATCGACTCGGGAGTGGAGGGGTAGCACGGGAGATGCTTCTGGTGGGGCGTGCCCCGGTGTCACTCGGCCCGTCGGGACAGCGGTCGCGCGTCGGGACTCGGGTCCGGGCGACGCGAGGTTCGACACCTGGCGACGGGACCGACGAATTGGGGCGCGGTTCGAGTGGCCGTCGGACGAGCGGTCGTGGTCGAGATGAGGGTCGGGCTGGCCCGCGGCGGTCTCCGCCGCACGGGAGTGGATCACCTGATGCGTCGTCCCCGGCTTGATCGACGCTGCCCATGACCGCTCGATGGGACGGGCATCGTCGGGAGCAGACAGCACCGAGCGTGAGATCAGGGAGCCGATCGATGCGAGCGTCGATGCGAGCCGAAGGGGCGCGATCGGGCTCTCGAGCACGCCGACGGCGCCGGGCCCGGCCTCGGCGAAGCCGGCGACGGCGTCACCAGCTGCAGCCAGGTCGGAAACACCCGACCATTCTGGCCGCACAACGTCGCTCCCAGCGTCACCAGCTGCGGCCAGATCGGAGAAGCCCGACCGTTCTGGCCGCACAACGTCGCTCCCAGCGTCACCAGCCGCAGCCAGATCGGAAACACCCGACCGTTCTGGCCGCACAACGTCGCTCCCAGCGTCACCAGCCGCAGCCAGATCGGTTGGGGTTCGTGGTGCGGTGGGGCTCGATCGTGGTGCGCCGGCGATCGTCGACCCTGTCTGTTGGGCGCGGGCTGACGCCGCACGCCGTTGCACGGGCGCGGGCCCTCGGGATACGGCCCGAGCGACTTCTGGACCCGTCGTCGGCGGCCCGGCCGGACTGCGTCTCAGCGGGTCGGCCGACGGACCACCCGACGCTCGAGCCGACGGTGTCGACGGACCGCCGTCCGATGGCCCCGATGTCGGGAAGAGGTGGCGGACCGCCTCGGTGGGCGCCGGCGCGACCGGTTGCGGGACGAACCGATGCGAACCGGTTCCGGGACCGGTCGAGCGCCCCGCTCTGGTCGCACCACGACGGTTCACGGTGCTGGGCAGGCCGCGGCGCACCTGTTCGGGACGAGCGGACCTCGGCGACGGCCGGCGCCGTGCTGTGCCGTCGGGCCGCGCCGATCCGGGCTCGGTGCCCTTGTCCCGCATGCTGCGGATGAGCGCGTCGTACTTGGAGCTGCCGGTGGTCGCGACCTCGGCCGACAGCGGCTCGTGCCGCTCGAATCGCGGCGGCGGTTGCTCGGGCGCGGGTTCGTCGGCCTCGCGGTCGAATGCCCAGAACTCGGCGGGCGGGCGCACGGTCGGCGCGGCTGCGAACAGTGATGCCGGTGCGCGTTGGATCTCGAAACGGCTGGTGAACGAGAGGCCGGCGTTCAGCCCGAATTGGCTCGACCGATGGGCGATCTGGCCGATGCGAAAGCGCGTCGCGACCGAGGTACGCCGACGCGCCAGCGGGCGCTGGCGAGCCCGGAGACCGCGCGCGAGCCGACCGCCGTCGGCGTCAGTCGCTGACGGAGAATCCATGATGCGCTATCTCGAGCTCTTCGACCACCATGTCCGATGACCCGACCGAGAAGTTCGGTCCGGTCCACTTCACGGGGAAGGCGCCGTCGATGGTCCAGGATCGGAGTCGGGTGCCGGTGGGGTCGACCAGGGTGATCGACGCCGATCGGCGCGTGAGCGAGTTGCCCTCCTGGTTGAACTTCTCCCCGGACGACTTCGCGAACCAGTCGAAGAGGGTGTTGTCGGACGTGACACCGCGCTTGAGCACGATGTTCGGCCATGACATCGCCCCGGGGAGCTTGTGCGTGAACGCGTTCTGGCCGCCCTCGGAGATCTCCTCGACCTTCACTTCGGCCGACAGACCGGTGATCTCGGAGA
>JAOTYQ010000074.1 GCA_029861725.1 Acidimicrobiia bacterium
CCGTCCCTTACACAGAAGCCTGGGATCTCCAGCAGCGGCTCTTCGACGGCGACCTCGACCACCTGCTGCTGTGCGAGCACACCCCGGTCTACACGCTGGGCCGCAGCGGGAATGAGGCCAACGTGCTCGTCCCCCCGGCCGACGTCGGAGCCGAGCTGCATCGGGTCAACCGCGGCGGCGACGTCACGTTCCACGGCCCCGGACAGCTCGTCGGTTACCCGGTGCTGTCGGTACCGGGTCGCCGAGGGGGTGGACTGGCCGACACGGTGGCCTACGTGACCGCCGTCGAGCAACTCCTGATCGAAGCGATCGGCGAGCTCGGGCTCGACCCGGGTCGCATCGCCGGAAGCCCTGGCGTCTGGCTCGACCCTGACGGGCCCGCGCCACGCAAGGTCGCAGCCGTCGGGGTTCGGTTGAGTCGCGGTCGATCGATGCACGGGTTCGGCTTGAACGTGTCGGTCGACCTCGACTGGTTCCGTCATATAGTGCCGTGCGGGATAGCAGACAAGGGTGTGACCTCGTTGGCCGCCGAGGGCGTGGATGCCACGATGGAGGAGGTCGTCGACCTCGTGGTGGCCCATGCCGCGGCCCAGCTGGCTCCCGGCAGGGCGGTCGAGCGGCAGGACGTCGCCTGGCGCCATCGGCCCGAGGACCTTGCACCGTTCTCCCGTGGCGCCGGAGGTGGCGACGAGCCCACCAGCGAGGCGGCGGGCGTACCGGTCAGACTGCGGGGCCGGTTGGCCGAGGCCGGGGTGACCGGAGGACTCCCGATTAGCGACCGGAAGCCGTCGTGGATGCGGGTCGAGCTCCAGACCGGGCCCGACTACCTCCGCCTGAAGAAGGTGGCACGGAGCCTCGAGCTCACCACCGTGTGCGAGGAGGCAGGGTGCCCGAACATCTTCGACTGCTGGAACGAGGGCACCGCCACTTTCATGCTGCTCGGCGACCGCTGCACCCGGGCATGCGGCTTCTGCCTGATCGACACCCGCAAGCCGAGAGGGGTGGACGACGGCGAACCGCAACGGGTCGCCGACGCTGTGCGCGACCTCGGCCTCGACTTCGCCGTGCTGACGATGGTCGCCCGCGACGACCTCGACGATGGCGGCGCCGAGATCGTGGCCCGGACCGTCGAGGCCATCCGGCAGACGGCCCCCGGTGCCGGGGTCGAAGTGCTCATCTCCGATCTTCGAGGCGATCCGGCGGCGCTCGCCACCGTGTGCGCCTCGGGGCCCGATGTCGTCAACCACAACATCGAGACCGTGGCTCGTCTCCAGCGGGCGGTGCGGCCATCGGCTGGCTACGCCAGGAGCCTGGCCACTCTCGCCCGGGCCAAGGGCCACGGCTCGACGACGAAGTCGGGGGTCATCGTCGGCATGGGGGAGACGGTGGCCGAAGTGCAGGCGACGATGGCCGATCTGGCTGCGGTGGGGGTCGACATCGTCACGATCGGTCAGTACCTGAGGCCGACCACGAACCACTTGCCGCTCCACCGTTGGTGGGCCCCCGACGAGTTCGCCGAGCTCAAGGCCTTCGGTGAAAACACGCTCGGCATCGCTCACGTCGAGTCGAGCCCACTGACTCGGTCGAGCCACCACGCCGGCTCGGCCGCCACGGCGGCGACCCGCCGGGCCGCTCGCTGAACGAGCGCAGCCGCCGCGAGCGGCTCGTCACCCGCCAGGCGACGGTTGCCCCTCGGGTCGGCCGAGGTGGAACCAGACCCGCACCCCGACGAGCCACAGGGCGTGGATGACGGCGATCATCACGCTGCCCCGCAGCGCCCACCCGAGCAGCGCGATGCCGACACCGAGCTGGTGGCCAACGAAACTGAGCCGATGTTGTTGGGCCACGATTGCGCTCATCCGGAGCGCAATCGGGAGCGCCAGGCCGTAGCCGATCAGGAACAGTGCCGTTGACACCGGATGCACCGCACCAGCATGCCCAGAAACGGGTCGGAACGTGTGTGGCCGGTCCCGTCGCCGCCGCTGCCGCCTACCGGGCGGGGTCGGGCCCGACGGTCCTCAGTGGCGAGCCGAGAGGCGCTCCCCGGGCCCGACCCCCCGGTCGGACCGCACCTGGCGGAAGAGCTGGTCGACCCGGCGGCGCCCGAAGCGCACGATCTCGCCGTGGACCAGCTCGAACGCCGAGAGGAGGCGGTCGCCGTGGGCCCAAGGAGCCCGGTTGAGCAGCGCCATCTCGTGGTTGGCGATCGTCAGCTCGGCCTGCGAGGGTGGGCGGCCAACCACCGCCGCGGCCGACCGGATCAGCGCGGCGCGCCGGAGGCGCTGCTGCCACCAGCAGCCCAGATCGTTGATGTGCTGGGTCGACGGGAGGGCCGAGACGACCTCCCGGTGGGAGACGCGCAGCCGGCTGCCTGGCCGGTCGGCATGGGCCTGAAGGCACAGGAGGTCCCGGTCGATCACGTGGCGGGTCTCCACGAGCAGCCGTTGAGCTCGTGGGAGAGCGGTGGTCGCCCAGAACTCGTTGGCGGTCGGCGCCATGGCGTGACGATCGAGGCGGCGAATCGCTTGCTCGGCGGCACGGACGTCCCGCCGCCGCAGGTCGTGGGCCGAGCTCAGGGTGTCGAGACATACCCGCAGGCGCTCGAGGATCGCCAACTGCTCGTCGGCCGCTCCGGCCGCAGAGCAGGGACCTCCATGTCCAACCGCTTCCGTCATCCGCCTGTCGCTGTCCTGCTGTTCCGCCTCGTGGGACCCGTCGCCCCGCTCGTACTGTTCATCGGTCCGTCGGCTCGACACTCAAGAGGTCGGCCCTATCCTGGAGCCATGTTCGAGGAACGAATGGCTCGTGTCCGCACGGCGATGGCGGCCGCCGACGTGGATGTCCTGTTGCTCTCGGTCGGCCCCGATCTGCCGTGGCTCATCGGGTACGAGGCCATGCCGCTCGAACGGCTCACCATGCTGGTGGTCCCCGCCGACGCCGAGGCGTCGCTCGTGATCCCCGCATTCGAGGTCCCCCGGGTGGTCGTTCGGGACGAGCTGTTCACCGTGCGGGCATGGGGCGAGACCGAAGATCCGGTTGACATCGTCGCCCAGCTCGTGGGGTCGGCATCGAGGGCAGCGATCGGGGATCACACCTGGAGCCGGTTCCTCGTCGGGCTACAGCGCCGGCTCTCCTCGGCCGCTTGGGTGGCGGCTGGAGAGGTGACCTCGCCGTTGCGAGCCGTCAAGGACGAGGCCGAGATCGCCCGGCTCCAAGCGGCCGCGTCGGGGGTCGACCGGGTGGCCGCTGCGTTGCAGAGCGGCGAGATCCCGCTGGTCGGTCGGACCGAGGCCGACGTGTCAGCCGAGCTGTCGCAACGGATCCTGGCCGAGGGTCATGCGAAGGTCAACTTCGCCATCGTCGCTTCGGGGGCCAACGCTGCCAGCCCCCACCATCACGCGTCCGACAAGGTCATCGGGCCCGGCGAGGTCGTGCTGTGCGACTTCGGGGGAACGACTGCCGAGCCAGAGGGCGAGCCGGGCTATTGCTCCGACATCACCCGCTGTGTGTACACCGGTGAGCCGCCGGCCGAGTTCGTCGAGGCGTACGCTGCGCTACAGGACGCCCAGGCCCGTTCGGTGGCTGCGGCCGAGGCCGGTACCCCGGCCGAGGCGGTCGATAGGGTCGCCCGTGATCGCCTGGCCGAGGCCGGACTGGCCACGTGGTTCATCCATCGACTCGGCCACGGCATCGGGGTCGAGGCCCACGAGGATCCCTACCTGGTCGACGGCAACGCCGAACCGCTCGTCGCCGGCAATGCGTTCTCGATCGAGCCGGGCTTCTACGTGCCCGACACCTGGGGGGCTCGCATCGAGGACATCGTCATCGCCACCGCTCAGGGGCCGGTGGCGCTGAACGAGGTCGATCACGACTTGGCCGTGGTCGACCGGTGACGGCCAGCGCAGCGACGGTCGGCACCGTGGCGGCCACCGGTCAGCGGCTATCGGTGCCGTGATCGAGCTCGACGCGTCGTCGGTGTTGCTCCAGTGGGCCACCGGCGGCCTCTTCTTCCTGTGGGTCACCTCCCGGCGGCGGGAGGTCGGCCTCGGCTATGGCTGGTTGCTGCGGATCACCTATGGCCTTCTGGCGCTGCTGGCCGCGGGCCTCGGTTGGCGCTTCGGGTGGGAGCCCGTGCGTGACCTGGCGGCCGCCGGGGTCGCCATCGCCGCCGTCGGTGCCCTGACGTCGTCATACCTTCGCCGATCGGTCGGCGTCGCCGGCCCGCGGGCCGCAGCGGAGTCCCGGGCAGCTCGGGTGGCAGCGATGGTCGCCCCCGAAGGGTCGGCCGAGCCGGACCTCGCAGCCGAGCCGGCGAGCGACAGCCTCGCCCCGTCCCGGCCGACGTCGGAGCTTCCGGTCGATGAGTTCGATCCCCGGCTCGACCTCATCGCTCCGTTGGTCGGGCTCGTCGGGTTGGTCGCGGCTGGCGTCCACGCCGGTGATCCCGTCTGGCTCTCGGTCGCCCGGATGCTGGTCGGTGCAGCCTTTCTCGGTGCGGTCAGCGATGCCATGCTGCTCGGCCACTGGTACCTCGTTCAGCCCGGCCTCCGTCGGGCCCCGCTCGTCGAGCTCGTCCGCTGGACCGGCATCCTGTGGCTCCCCGAGGTCGTCCTGTTCCTGCTCCCGGTCGGCATGGTGTCGGTGTGGACCGGGTCGATCGACGATGGCTATGCCGGGATGCTGGGCTGGTTCTGGGCGGCGTGCGTCGTGACGACGATCGGCCTCGTGATCGTCACGCTGGTCGCCCTGCGAGAGCGGCAGTACTCGGCGGTCATGGCGGCAACCGGCCTGCTGTATCTCGCCATCTTGACCGGCTTCGGGATCGATCTCGTCGCCCGAGCCTCGCTCGCCTGAGCGGCGAGGCGATCGGTCCCGCCTGCCGAAGGCCGGCTGGCGCCATTTCCGCCCCGACGCCGACCTACTACGCTGAGTGGTCCGGTCAGCGGCCCCCGTGGGGGCCTCCAGCGAAGCCGCCGTACCAGCGAGTCGACGAGCGAGGAGAGCCACATGCCACGTGCGATATGGAGCGGAGCGATCAGCTTCGGCTTGGTGTCGGTGCCGGTGAAGCTGTACTCGGCCGTCAGCCGCAAGAACGTGCGGTTCAACCAGCTCGACTCCGAGACCAACAGCCGGGTCCGCCAGAAGCGGGTGAACGCCGAGGGCGAGGAAGTGCCCTACGAGAAGATCGTGAAGGGGTACGAGATCGCCAAGGACAGCTATGTGGTGGTCACCGACGACGAGCTCGCGGCGCTGGCGCCCAAGGCGACTCGCATGATCGACATCAGCGACTTCGTCGACGAATCCGAGATCGATCCGATCTTCTATGACTCGGCCTACTACCTCGCTCCGGAGGAGCTTGCCCGCAAGTCCTATGCGCTACTGGCCCAGGCCATGGAGGACTCCAATCGGGTGGCGATCGCCAGCTTCGTCATGCGGACCAAGCAGTACCTCGTCGCCATCCGTCCCAAGGACGGGCGCCTGATGATGTCGACGATGGTGTATGCCGACGAGCTGGTGGCGAGCGACGACGTCCCCGGACTCGAAGAGCTCGATGAGTTCGAAGCGAGCGAGGCCGAGCTGGCGATGGCAGCGCAGCTCATCGACTCGCTCACCAGCGACTTCGAGCCCGAGCGCTACGAGGACAGCTACCGCGAGCAGGTCCTCGAGCTGCTCGAAGCGAAGGCTGCCGGCGAGGTGACCTCGATCGAAGCGCCGGCCGCGGCCGAGGACGAGGGCGTCGTCGATCTGCTGGCCGCGCTTGAGGCGAGCGTCAGCGCCGCCAAGGAGTCCCGCCGCTCCGGTCCGACGGCGGGGTCGGGCAACGGCGCCAAGGGGACGAAGAGCCGGGCCAAGTCGACGAAGTCGACCAAGGCCAAGTCGAAGAAACAGGCCGAGGAGGCCGAGGTCGAGGCCAAGTCGGCCTGACCCATCGTCCTCGAGCAAGCGAGCGATCCAGCGATGCCGGAGCGAGAGGCGCCGAGGGTGTCCGTCACCGTCGGCGACCGCAGCCTCAGCCTGTCCAACCTCGACAAGGTCATGTACCCGGAGATCGGGTTCACCAAGGCCCAGGTCATCGACTACTACGCCAGGATCGCCCCGGTCATGCTCGGCCACGTCTCGGGACGGTGCATGACCCTTCGGCGCTGGCCCGACGGCGTCGACGGGCCGTCGTTCTTCAACAAGCGCTGCCCGTCCCACCGCCCGCAGTGGGTCGACGTGGCGATCGGTCCAGGCGATCGCGAGGGCGACATCGAGTACTGCCGGATCGACGAGCCGGCGTCGCTGGTGTGGACGGCCAACCTCGCCGCCATCGAATTGCACGCCCCGATGGCGAAGGCGGATGACCTCGAAGCTCCGACGATCATGGTGTTCGATCTCGACCCAGGGCCACCGGCGGCGATCGTCGAGTGCTGCCAGGTCGCGCTCGAGTTGCGCGAGGTGCTGGCCGCGGTCGATCTGCAGGCGTTCCCCAAGACCTCCGGTTCCAAAGGCCTCCAGGTCTACGTCCCGCTGAACAGCCCTCACACCCACGAGCACGCCTCGAGCTTCGCCCTCGCCGCCGGTCAGCTGCTGGCTCGCCAGCACCCCGAGCGCGTCCTGGTCGAGATGAACAAGAACCTGCGCGCCGGCAAGGTCTTCGTCGACTGGTCGCAGAACTCCCGGCACAAGACGACGATCGCCGCCTACTCGCTGCGGGCGAGACCCCGACCGACGGTGTCGGCCCCGATCAGCTGGGACGAGGTCGCCGACGGGGCCCGGGGTGAGCCGCTCTCTTTCGAGTCTGACGAGGTCCTAGCCCGCGTCGAAGCTCTCGGCGACCTCTTCGCCCCGGTCGAGGAGCTCGTTCAACACCTGCCGGGTCTGGGCTGACGAGCCGGCGGCGACCCGAGGCGGTGACGAGGGGCGAGCCCCGCGATGGCGGGGCTCGATGCGGCGGGTCCGGGTCGGGGCAATAGGCTTGACGGCCATGCCAGTCGTCACAGCCGCATCGTCCGTCCCACGCTCGGCTACCGCCGTCGATCGTCCCGTCGCAACCGACGAGCTCGATTCGTTGGACCCGGAGGCCAGGAGGGCCGCCGAGTTACAGGGCTTCGAAGGGAAGGTCGGTCAGACGCTGCCCCTACCAACCGGGGGCAAGGGGCCGATCGAGGTGCTCGTCGGCATCGGGTCCCGGGCCGAGGTCGGCACCGACGACCTGCGGAAGGCGGCAGCGGCGTTCGCCCGGGCCGTTGGCAAGCACAACTCGATCGCAACGAACCTGGTCGGGGAGCTGCCCGACGACGATCGAGCCGATGCGATCGCTGCCGTCGTCGAGGGCGCCGCCCTCGCCTCGTACCGCTACAACACCTACAAGTCGAAGCCCAACGGGTCGCTCGAGCGCATCGCCGTCGTGGCCAAGGGCCGCGGGATGAAGGCCGAGGTGCAGCGAGCGTCAGCCGTCGTCGATGCCGTCGCCCTCGCTCGCGACCTGAGCAACGAGCCGGGAGGCTCGCTGACCCCCGAGGCGTTCGCGGCGAAGGCCAAAGAGGTCGGCGCCGCCGCTGGGCTGAAGGTGACCGTATGGGACGAGCGCAAGATCGCTCGAGAGAAGCTCGGCGGGCTCCAGGCCGTGAACCAGGGCTCGGTCAATCCCGCCCGTTTCGTCCGCCTCCAGTACACGCCGGCCAAGCGCACCCGGTCGCGGGTGGCGCTGGTTGGCAAGGGGATCACGTTCGACTCGGGCGGCTTGTCTCTGAAGACCGCCAACGGAATGGCCACGATGAAGGTCGATATGTCGGGCGGCGGTGCGGTGCTGGCGGCCATGTCGGTCCTCGGCCCCGCCGAGGTCCCGGTCGCGGTCGACGGGTACATACCGCTGACCGACAACATGACCGGTGGCGACGCCCAGCGTCCCGGTGATGTCTTCACCGCCCGCAACGGCAAGACGGTCGAGGTACTCAACACCGACGCCGAGGGCCGCCTCGTCCTGGCCGACGCCTTGTCGCTTGCCGCCGAGGACCAGCCGGACGCCATCATCGACATCGCAACGCTCACCGGTTCGGCCTCGGCCGCTCTCGGGACCGCCTATGCAGCCTTGATGGCGACTGACGACGACGTGGCGGCCAGGATCGAGGCGGCATCGGTCAGGACCGATGAGAAGATCTGGCGGCTCCCCCTCCCACCGGAGTACCGCCCCCAGCTCGACTCCGCCGTCGCCGATCTGAAGAACATCGGCGCGGGACCCTATGGTGGCGCGCTCGTCGCCGGGCTGTTCCTCAAGGAGTTCGCCGGCGACACTCCGTGGGCCCACATAGATCTCGGCATGTCGGCGATGACCGACGCCGATCGCGACATCCTCGTCAAGGGGGCAACCGGGTTCGGGGTCCGTCTTCTGGTCGACGTCCTGGCCCACTGGGACGGCTGAGCAGCCCCTGGCTCCGGCGCGGCCTCCCCTCTGCCGCTAAAGGCGCCGACCGCCCGATCCGATCTCCTCGGGTGAAGACCGCGTTGGCCGTGGGTGACGAGCGGGCATGGACGATCGACGGACGAGAACCCAGACGAGGACACAGGCCTTCGAGCCTGTCGGCACCGCCCCGCTAGCGGCCGTGCTCGGGGTCCGGGTCCGCCTCGTGGCCCTCGATGCCGCCGCCGCCCTCGTCGGTATCGTCGCCTCGACGGCACTGCGGGCCCCTGGACCGGACGCGATGGTGGGGGTCGGCCTCCTCCTCGTCGCCTACAGCACCTGGTTCGCCCAGGCCCGGCTCTACCGCTCTCGCTTCATCACCCGCCGGGCCGACGAGGTCCGGCGGATCGTCGACGCCGGGCTTCGGAGCGCGGCTACGGTCGGCCTGGCCTCGTATCTCCTCGAGCTCGCCCTCGATCGGGTCTGGCTGCTGCTCACCACCGCCGCCACGGTCGCCATCCTGTCACTCGAACGGGAGGTGGTCCGCCGCCGCTTCGCTGCCAGGAGAGCATCGGGTGACCGCAGTCGGCGGGTGCTGCTCATCGGAGACAACACCGAGACCGAGCGATTCGCAGAGATGTTCGCCGACGAGCCACGGCTCGGCTACTCGGTCGTGGGGCAGGTCGACCCGGGCTCGGCCAGCGATCCGAACCAGCTGACGACGATCGTGCTCGCCGCAGCCCGGGCGCAGCAGGCGCCCGGTGTGATCATCGCCGCGACGGCGATCGACATGCAGTCGTCGAACCGGCTGATTCGCGACCTCGTCGAGGCCGGGATCCACGTCGAGCTGACCTCGACCTTGGCCGACATCGCATCCGACCGGCTGACGGTTCGGCCGCTCGGTCGCTTTCCGGTGGTGTACATCGAGCCTCGAACCCGGCGGGGTTGGCGGGCTGCGGCCAAGCGCCTGTTCGACCTGACGCTCTCGGGGACCGCGCTGTTGACGCTGCTGCCCGTCCTCGCCACGATCGCCCTGCTCGTCAAGCGAGACTCGCCAGGACCCGTGCTGTTCCGCCAGGAGCGCGTGGGCAAGGACGGCTACCCCTTCCAGTTGCTCAAGTTCCGGACGATGGTGGTGGATGCCGAGACGATGCTCGACGATCTCGCCGGCGAGAACGAAGGGGCGGGTCCCTTGTTCAAGATGAGGGTCGACCCGCGGATCACCGGCGTCGGCTCGATCCTCCGCAAGACCTCCCTCGACGAGCTTCCGCAGCTGTGGAACGTGCTTCGAGGCGAGATGAGCCTCGTCGGACCGCGCCCGGCGCTGCGCGACGAGATGGTCGAGTGGAACGACGAGCTCTACGCTCGCCTCCGGGTCAAACCGGGGATCACGGGGATGTGGCAAGTATCGGGCCGCAGCGCGACCACCTTCGAGGAATACACCCGTCTCGACTTGTACTACGTCGACAACTGGTCGCTGGTGGTCGACCTCGCCATCCTGGCCAAGACCGTCCCCGCCGTCCTCAGCAGCGATGGTGCCTACTGAGGAGGTGGCGCGGCCGGGTTGAGGAGGGTCGAGCGGGGATCACGCCGCCTCGGAGGAGTCCTCGGGCGGCTGACCGGGCCGGCGGGGGTCTTCGGGAGGGGCCGGGGGAGCGGTCAGATCGTGCCGTTCCGACCACTGGCTGATCGTGCGTCGGCGAGGCTGATCCAGCCGTTGCTGTGACCACCGGTCGTGGGCGAGCCTGAGGTGCTCCGGCAGCCGTTCGATCTGGCGCTTGTTGAGCGGGGGTAGGCGCCGGCGGACGGCCAGCACCTCGCCGTTCCGTTGGGCGGCACCGAAGCGGCAGATGCGCTCGACCGTCCTCCAGAACGGGCTGTGCTTGCCGCCTCGGGCCCCGAGGCCCAGCTCCAGCGACCAGGCGGCCGGGTCGAGCTCGAAGCCGTCGGGTCGTGCGTCGAGCCCGTTGGCGAGGCGGCGCAGCAGGAGGATGGCCGACGGTCCGAGCACCGACAACCAGTACTGCTCGACATAGGCCGAGCGGGGGTCGTGACCGAGCGCGTCGAGAACCGGATCGTGCAGTGCCCGGACGAGGAGGCGGCGCTCCGGGAACGTCGGGCGTTGTGACGGGCCCTCGGCGGCGGACGTCGGTTCATCGGTCGATGGACGGTCCCGGGGCGGCCGGGCTGGAAGGCCGGGCTCGTCCCCGGCCGGCGTGTTGTGCGACATTGCTTCCCGTTCCAAATCGAAGGTTCGAGGGGAAGGTCCAATTGGGGGAAGTTCAACGCAGTTAACTGTATTTTGAAGTATCTGTCAAGGGTAGCTCGGCTCGATCGGCTGCTCGAGAACTGCCCGCAGGATCGCGTCGACCTGGTCAACCGCCTGCTCCATCGTGATGTCGAGCACCGCCCGACGGCCCGATTCGCCGAGGCGGGCGGCCCGGGCCGGATCGCGGAGCAGGTGGTCGACGGCCGACGCCAGCGCCCGTGCGTCGGGCTCGACGACGACGCCGGTGATGCCGTCATCGACGAGCTCGGTCAGACCGCCGCCGTCTCGGCACACGACGACCGGTCTGGCTCGAACCATCGCCTCGATCGCGGTCAGCCCGTAGTCCTCGCAGTAGGCGGGGGCCACGACGACGGCGGCCTCGTCGTACAGCTCGTCTCTCCGCTCGTCGTCGACGTCGCCCTCGAACACGATCCGGCCGCTCGGCGGGCCGTCGAAGGGTTCCCACCCGGCGGCGTAGATCCCCCGATTGAGCCACAGCTGCTCGTCGTCGAGCGACGCCGCGGTGGCTGGATCGTGGTGGAGCTGGGCGTCGACGCTGCGGACGAAGTCCAGCCGGCTCCCGCCGCCGACGAGATGGGCCGGCCGGTCGGTCTTGGCAAGGTGCATCGCCTGGACGAGCAGCTCCGACCGCTTCGGCCACTCCTGGCGACCGACGCACAGCACCGGTCCGTCGGGTCGGTGGAACGGGGCGGCGTCGGGAACGGTGGTGGGCGGCGCCCGATGGATGTCGATCCGCTGGGCCGGGATCGCCCAGTATCGGTCCAGCCGGCCCGCGACTTCGGCCGAGCCGGCGAGCCAGAACCGGACATCGCCCACGGCCGGCCGCTCCAGAGCTCGAACCGCTCGGGCCGCGGCGCGGTGCAGGTCGGGATCGGCGAAGCCGCTGGCCATGAACGGCTCGGCCAGGTCGTAGAACTGGCGTGGGTGGTGGTAGAACAGCGCCACCTTGCGAGGGTGGGGAGCGAGGTAGGTCGGCGGCTGGGTGGTGAGGACGACGTCGAACCGGTCGAGCCTGAGCTGCTGGACCCGTTCGACCATTGCGAGGTGGAGGAAGTACTCGTCGTGGAACTCGAGCTGAACCGGCTCCACCGGCAGGCCGTAGAGCCGGCTGGGCCGGGTCCAGCCGTCGATCTCGACGACCGTCACGCGCCAGTCGCGGCCGCGGAGCCCGGCTACGAGGCCGTCGAGGTGACGCTCGAAGCCACCCCGAGCCCCGAAGTCCGGCTTCACCACCGCCAGCTCGGCTCGGTCGGCGACCGACCGGCCGCTCATCACGGCTGCTCCTCGCCGTAGCTTCGCTCCAGGACGACCAGGGCACGGTGCGCCTCGGCCAGCTCGGCCTCCAACCGGTAGATCGTCCGGTCCTGGGCTCGCGTGCGGTGATCGAGCTGGTGCAGTGCATCGACGATTGCAGCGTTGAAGCGAAGCTGGTCGAGGTGGCGGGCGACGGCGAACCGAAGCCGATGTAGCCGTCCCCGATCGGTCCCCAGCCCGGCATCGCCCTGGAATTGGGTGGCTCGAGCGAGGTGGTGATGGAAGTTGGCATCGGTGACGATCGGATTCGGCAGCTCTGCCTGCTCGCCTTCGTCGACCGGCGGGGGCAGGTCGAGCTCATCACCGGAGGAGGCGGCCGTATCGCTCGATGCGACCCCGTCGCCCGGATCCGAACCCGTGAGCGCCCGTTGGACCACCCGGGCCCGCTGGTAGCTCAACGACATCGTGCGGAGGGTCAGCTCGCGGTCGGAGAAGGTCGGCGGCTGCGGCTCGTCGGTCATGCGGATGGAGCGTAACCGGGTGGTTGCGACCGATCGGGCCCGATCGACAGCTGAGAAACTGTGCCGGTGGGCAGAACACAGCCGGCGTTGCCAGGTTCACTGTGTGTATGACCAGCACGATGCAGGTCCGGGGATCGTTCAGCTGGCGGCTGGCCTATCTCATCGTGCTCGCCGCCGGGGTCGGCACCATTGCCGGTGGGGCAGCCTACCTGCTCGAACCATCACCCCGGCTCGTCATCGCGGCGGTCGTCGGTGCACTGATCGTCGCCAGCATCGCTCGCTGGGAGCCCCTGATCCGGGGTCACGGCATTCCCGAGGCCATTTAGGCCGTACTGCGTCGTCAGAGCCGAATCCGGCCCCGCGCCGGGCTGGCCAAGCCGGTGTCGGCCGCGATCGCTATCGGGACTGGCGGGCCGTTCGGTGCCGAGGGGCCGATCATCGTGACCGGCGGTGCGATCGGTTCGCTCGTGGGTCAGGTGATCAAGGTGACGCCGTCGGAGCGGAAGATCCTGCTCGAGTCGGGGGCGGCGGCGGGAATGGCGGCCACGTTCGGGGCACCGCTGGCTTCGGTGCTCTTGGCCATCGAGCCGCTGTTGTTCGAGCTCTCGATGCGATCCTTGATTCCCCTCGTCGTGGCGGCCAGCGTCGCCGGCGGTATCCACGCCGCCATCTTCGGTGAAGGGCCGCTGTTCTCGGTGCCAGCCCACGACTATGCCGGCCTCGGCGCACTGCCTCTGTACGCCGTGCTCGGCGTCGCGAGCGGTGTGATCGCGCTCCTCATCGCCCGGGGGCTGTTCGCCTCGGAGCGGGCCTTTCGAGACTCGTCTCTCCCGGTGTTCTTCCAACCGGCGGCCGGGGCGATCGTGTTCGCGACCATCGGCCTGTTCGTGCCCCGAGCTCTAGGTGTCGGCTACGACGTCATCGACGACGTCCTCGCTGGCAATCTCGCCCTCGGCACGTTGGCCGTGGTCGTCGTGGCCAAGATGGTTGCGTGGTGGGTGGCGCTCGGCTCGGGTACGTCCGGCGGCACCCTCGCTCCCATCCTGTTGATGGGGGCAACGTTCGGCGGGTTGTTCGCGGCGTCGATCCTGGAGGTGGCTCCCGGGACGAACATCTCTCAGGGTGCGTTCGCGGTCGTCGCCATGGCGGCCGTGTTCGGCGCGGCCACCCGAGCCCCCTTCACCGCCATCGTCTTCGTGTTCGAGCTGACCCGCGACTTCGACGTGATCCTCCCGTTGATGCTGTCGACCGTTCTCGCCGCCCTGATCTTCGCCGCCCTCTCCCCGGAGAGCATCTACACCGAGCGACTCTCCCGCCGCGGAATCAGGGTCGGTGGTGAGCTGACCGCCGATCCGCTGCGAACGACGGCGGTGGCCGACGTCATGAACCGGCTGGTCGACACCGTCGATCCGACCACCCCCGCCGGTGAGGTCGCCGACCGGATCTACCGAGGCGAGCGCGGAGCCTTCCCGCTGGTCGACGACGATGGTCGCTGCGTCGGGATCGTCACCCGCCGGGATCTCCTAGCCGAGAAGATCCGTCCCGATGTGCCCGTCGGCGAGTTGGCCTCGACCGACGTGGTCAGCGTCTCGCCCGGTGCCAGTCTTCTCGATGCGATGCGGACGATGGCCGACGAGAACATCAGCCACCTGCTCGTGCTCGAAGGAGACCAACTGGTCGGGATCTGCACTCGGGCCGATATCGTCCGGGCCCGAAGCGACGAGCTCGCCCTCGAACGCATGGAAGGGGGCTGGCTGGCGCCGGTGCTCCAGCTGCGGACGAGCTCGTCTCGCCGCTACCTGGTCGTTGGCAACAAGTCCCTCGGGAGCGCGGCCTTGTTGCGGGAGATCGCCTCTCGGGCGAACTCGTCGTCGCCGGTCACCTTTCACGTCGTCGTCCCCCTGCCAAGGGGCGACGGCCTCACCGAGGCCCGCCAGCGGCTCGAGGGTCAGCTCCACGAGATCGAGCAACTCGGGGCAACCGCGACCGGCGAGATCGGAGCCGATGATCCCCTGGTCGCCATCGAGTAGGCGATGAGCCGGGGATCGGCTCACGGGGTGATCCTCTCGACCCTTCCGCCGAACCGTTCCCGCTGGCTCCACGGTGACCTCGTGACCAGGCTCAACCGGAGGATGACGATCGAGTGCGTGGTCGTCCACGAGGAGGACCAGTCGACCGACGCCTGAACGCCGGTCGACCGTCCCCTCGCAGATGATTCGAGTTGCCGACGAGCTACTCGCTGTGGGGGCTGTCCCCAGCGGAGAAACCCCCGCCTCCGACGAACGTGCCCTGCGGTCCGTCGAAGACGACCTCGTCTGGCGTGGTCCCCTTGGCGTCCACGCCCTCGACGCCGTTGACCGCCTCGGTGGAGGCGGCGAGGTTGAAGATCGCGTAGGCGACGGCGTCCACGTTCACGTCGAGCGCTTTCCTGCTCGGGTTCTTGATCGTGTCGCACGCCACTTGGTAACAGGGGTCGTACTAGTCACCGGTGGTCCCGCCCCAGATCGCGGCCTGCTCGGCGGTCTTGATGCCCTCGGCCCCGGTGAACAGGCCACTGGCCGGGATTCCGACATTGATGAACGCCTGATAGTCCGACCGGCCGGAGAACTCGGTGTCCTCGTACGGAAGGCCCCTGATCGTCAACGATCGCCTGACGACGCGATGTTTCGACCTGCAGCGCGTGCCCGCACCAGTGTCCGGGGTCCTTGGCCC
>JAOTYQ010000562.1 GCA_029861725.1 Acidimicrobiia bacterium
CAACGTCATCGGCGAACGCGGGCTCGGCCTCCCGCGCGAACCAGGACCTGACCGCGACACCCCGTTCAGCCAACTCCCGAAGAACTGACGGCCGCTCCCAAGAATCATCAGGCGAAGCTCAAGAGCCGCGAGGTGTTCGAGTGTGCCGAGGTGGTCAGGATCCTGGCAGTTGGCGGCATGGACAAGCCGTTGGCCTCGGCCGATGAAGCGATGTACCAACAGGCTCGGAGTGGACTCAATCCTCCGTTGCGCGAGACTGCACCGGGAAGCGATCTCGATCGAGAGGTGATGGTATGAGCAAGCGGATCTTGTTGACGGGGGCGTCGACCGGGATCGGGAATGCGACACTGCGACGACTGGTGGACGACGAGCACGAGGTGGTCAGCCTGGACGTGAAGGCAGCGCCGGACGGCGCGACCGAGCATCACCATTGCGATCTCTCCGATCCGGGCTCCATCGACGAGGTGATCGGTGTGCTGGGTGCGCCGTTCGACGGGCTCGGCAACATCGCCGGGGTCGCCGGCAGCATGGGGGCCGAGCTGGTGCTCAGGGTCAACGTGTACGGTCTCCGGCACCTGACCGAGTCCCTGCTCGCTGCCGGGAAGCTCAACGAGGGGGGCTCCATCGTCAATATCGCCTCATTGGCCGGGATGGCCTGGCAGCGGCACGTCGATCGTATTGCCGAGCTCGACGCGGCTCCCGACTTCGCGGCGGGCATCGACGTCTCGGCTGGCTACGAGCGAGGGGGGCCGAACGCCTACGTATTGTCGAAGGAGTGGGTCGTCTCGTACACCAAGCACCTCGCCGGCCGGCTGCTCGACCGAGGCATCCGAGTGAACTCGGTGAGCCCCGGGCCCGTCGACTCCCCGCTGTTCCCGTACTTCGAGACCGACGCCGGACCGGAGCAGATGGCGTGGATGAACGAGCAGGTGGGGCGGGTCGGTCGGCCCGAGGACGAGGCCGAGGTGGTCGCCTGGCTCCTCGCCGGCGACTGCGGCTGGGTCAATGGTGTCGACCTACCGGTCGACGGTGGGCTCGCCGCCGGAATGACCGTCGGGTGGGCGGACACCAAGCAGTCCCCGGCATCGAAGGCGCGCCGGGCCGGCTGACGGGCCTCCCGCCCGTGCCGGCGTTTCTTCTTCCGGCCCCGGTTGGGTAAGACTGGCGTTCGCCGACACCATTCACCGACCCTCGGATTGGGGATCCTGACATGACGCTGGCCGACGCACGGACATCGACCCTCGACGATCTCGATATCCACTCGATCGCTCGCTACGAGGCGGACGGCTACCCGTGGGCGGAGTGGGACCTGCTACGGGAGACCGCACCGTGCTTCTGGTACGAGCGCGATGACATCGCCCCCTTCTGGGCCATCACCCGCCACGCCGATGTGAAGGCCGTCGGGTCGGATGCGAAGCGGTTCGTCAACGGCGGCGGACGGCTTCGGCTGAAGAGTCTCGACATCGATGCGCGCTATGCGGCGGCACACCGCGCCAAGGTGGAGCTCTACGGCTGGGATCCGGACGAGCCCGACGACATGGTCTTCTTCGACGCGCCGAAGCACACCGACTTCCGACTGCTGACGGCTCGCTACTTCACCCCGGCCCAGTGCCGTCGGATGGAAGGTGAGCTCGCCGCCAACGCACGACGGTTGACGAAGGAGTTCCGAGACCGGCTGGCGGCAGGGGAGACCCTCGACTTGGTGCACGAGTACTCGGTCGCGCTGCCCCTGATGACGATCGGATCGCTCCTGGGCGTCGATCCCGGGGACTGGGCCGACATTCACCGCTGGACCGACGCGCTGTTCGACGTCGACTCCATGCGCTTCGCCGACCCGGGCGAAGAGCGTCGGGCGATGCGCAAGCGCCTGCACCGGGAGTTCCACGACTACGTGGCCACGTTGATCGAGACGAAACGTCGGGACCCGGCCGACGATCTCGCCACCGTCGTCGTCAACGCGGAGGTGGGCGGCGCAGCGCTGACCGAGCAGCAGTTGCACGGCTACCTGAAGCTGCTGATCGCCGCTGGGAACGAGACGACCCGTAACGCGCTGAGTCGGGGCGTGCTTGCCCTCGCCGACCATCCCGACCAGGTCGAGCTCCTCCACGACGACCCCGACGGGTTGGTCCCGAGCGCGGTTGACGAGATCGTGCGCTGGACGACTCCCGTCATCCAGTTCGCTCGGACGGCGGTCAACGACGTCGAGCTGCACGGTCAGACGATCCGGGCCGGCCAGCACGTCGGCTTGTGGTACGGCGCGGCCAATCGTGACCCACGAGTGTTCGACCGTCCCTACGAGCTCGACATCACTCGCGATCCGAACGAGCACCTCGGCTTCGGTCACGGTGCCCACTTCTGCCTCGGGGCCAATCTGGCCAAGTGGGAGTTACGAGCGGCTCTCGCCTCTCTGGCCGAGACCGACGTGCTCGAACGGCTCGAGCCGGCCGGTGAGCCGATCTGGCTGACCGATCTCCACGTCGGCGCGTACAAGGAGGCTCCCGTCCGCTTCAGGAGCTGACCGCGGTCGCGTGCGCGTGAGCGGGCGCTCGGGTCAGTCGACGTCCACGGCTACGGGACGTCGTTGAGATCGCCTTCGGGTCCCTCGTGGTGCGGGTGCGGCACGTGTGGGGCCTTGACCGGTTCACCTCCGACCGGCACCGTGCGTTGCAGGAAGTCGATCACCGCGGTCGAGAAGATGTCGTTGCGATCGCCGGCGACCATGTGGGCCGCACCGGAGACGTTCACGTACTCCGCGTGTGGGCACATCGCGAGGAACGCCTGGGCGCCCTCCTCGCTCAGAACGTCCGAGAGCCCGCCTCGGACGAGCAGTGTCGGCAGGTCGAGATTGCGAGCACAGGCCTCGAGTCGCTCCTGACGTTTCCCGAGATCACGGCGACCGGTTCTGAACTTCGGATCCCAGTGCCAGTGATACCGACCGTTGGCTCCGAGGCGAACGTTCTTGGCGAGACCGTCGAGGTTGCGGGGGCGTTTGCGGTGCGGTTGGTAGTTGCCGATGGCTTCGGCCACGTCCTCGAGGCTCTCGAACCCATCGGGGGCCTGGCTCATGAACTCCTGGATCTTGGCCGTGCCAGCTGGCTCGAGCTTCGGGCCGACGTCGACCAGGACCAGCGCAGTGCAATCGATGTGATCCTCACCGATCGCGACCAGGCTGACGCCGCCGCCCATCGAGGCGCCGACGAGGACGGGTCGGTCGCCGAGCTGAGCGGCCACGGCCTTCAGGTCCTGCACCATGATGTCCTGGCCATAGCGGCCGCTCGGCGCCCACTCGGAATCACCGTGACCTCGCGCGTCGAGGGCGACGGCATGGTACCCGGCGGCGCCGAGGGTCTGCCCGGCGCCCTTCCAGGCATGGCGGGTCTGGCCGCCCCCGTGTTGGAGGATCACCAGCGGACCGTTCGGATCCCCCCACGAGTCTCCCGCGATGGTGACGCCCTCGGCGCCCTCCCACATTCGCATGGGGGCAGGCGCCCCGGCCAGACGTTCACCAGCACTCATCGATCTCCTCCATCGAACCCGAAGCAGGAGAGCGGGCCCCGCTCAGCAGGGCCGTGAACCGGATGCATCGACTCTTCCCCTCGCATCTGCCGCCAAACTACACAGATATCTCCGTGTCTCAGAATCTTCGCCTCGTCGTCGGCCGGACGTCGAGCACGTCCTCGCCGGCTTCTCGAACGTCGCGGGGCCGACCGCTCGCCCTATCGAAGCCTCGGCGATGACGTCATCGGGTCAAGTCTGACCGTACAGCTCCCGGTCGCGGCGATGTGGCGGTCGGGGCAGCGGGAAGCGTCGACCGTGCCGGAAGCGGTTGGCGATTACCACGCTGTCGGATGGGTGCGGCCGGTCGCTGCGCCGATGTTCATCGGCGCAGCGACGTGGAACAATCGAGGTTGTCGAGCAAGGGGGACGGCGATGCGGTCAACGATGGATGCCGAGGCCCGTCGATCCCGGGTGCGGACGCTGATCTCCGATCGAGGGACTCATCGCGAGGTATACGTCGACCCACCGGCCATCGGCCCCCTCGGCGAGGCGACCCCGCCGCTCGTGGTGTCCGTCGGTGGCCCCCGAACGACCGCCGCCCC
>JAOTYQ010000563.1 GCA_029861725.1 Acidimicrobiia bacterium
GACCCTGCGGGCCAGGTAACGCTCCACCCACCCGCTACGGGCCTGAGCCTCGACGGAGCGGAGCTCGATGAGCCGACCGCCGTCCGGGTCGGCCAGGTCATCGCGTCGATGCACGACCGCTTCGTACTCGCTCCCCGACGACTGTCGAGGCGGCGCGGCCCCGGTGAGGCCGACGATCCGGCCACCCCGATCCCGCCTGCGACCAAGGGCCGGGGAATCGACGAGGAGATCGTCCGCTGGGCCCGTGACGCCCGGGACCGCGACGCCAGGCTCCGCCGGAGCGAGCTGGCCGGTCCGGCCGAGCTCCATCGCCGGATCGAACGGGGCGACCTGTTCGAGGCCTCCCCCGACCACCCGACGTTCGGCGTCACCGCGTTGGCGGTCGCCGATGTCCCCTACGAACTGCCGTCCGAAACCTCGCGGGCCAACCGCGCGACCCAAAAGGAGCTGGCGGCTCTCGATGTGCTCCCCGGGGTGCCGATCGGCATCGATTTCCGGCATCAGTCGGTCGCCGTCGTCGGTCCCCGGCCCGCCGGCCGAGCCGTCGCGACCTGGCTGGCCCTGAGCCTCGCTACCCAGAGCGCACCGGTGCATCTCGGCGTCGACTTGCGAGTGCGATCGAATCCATCGGTGTGGGGGTGCCTCGACGGCCTTCCCCACGGTCTCCGGCCCGATGCAGCGCCGCTGCGTATCACCGTCGTCGACGAGTCCCGCCCGATCGAGATACCCGAGCGGGGAGCGATCGTCTTGCTCGAGCCAGGGGCGGAGGCCCCCGACGGCGTCGAGGTCACCCTGTCGATCCACCCCGAGTCGGCCACTCTCGTCCAGACCGCCGACGGCCGGCCATACGAGGCGGTGTCACCGGTCGGCATCTCGGCGGCGCTCGGGCTCGAGTGGTCGCTGGTGCTGGCTGAGCACCTCGACGGAGCGGGGAGCCGAAGATGACGATGACCAACGGCTGGGTTGCGGAGCAGATCTCGACCGATCACACGATCGTGCCCGACCTCACGGGCGCCTCACCGACTCCGTCCAACGACTTCGCGGATGAGTTCGCAACCCTGTTCACCGCCCCGCCAACCGCGACCGAGGCCGACGTCGCGATGAGCGAACCGAAGGGGGGTTGGCCCGTCGGCCGCGTCGTCGCCTTCGCCGCGGCCGCAGCGGTCGTCGCCGCCGGCGCCCTCTTCGCCTGGCCCTATGTGGCCGACCTGCTCGTAGAGCCCGAGGAGGTCGTCGCAGCGGCTCCTACGCCGGTGGGAACGCCGACGCAGCGCTTCGTGATCGACGGCGAGACGATGTACCTCGAGGGCTCGGTACCCGACTCTGCGACCTCTGCGATCATCGAGCGAGCGGCCCAGCAGGCGCTGGGCGCCGACCGGGTGGTCAACAACTTCGAGATCAGCGATACCGCCGTGTTCGACCCTTCGAAGCCCGTGCAGCTCACCGTCGCCGAAACGGTGCTGTTCTCGACCGGCCGGGCCGATGTGAACGACGAGTACACCGGACTCATCGATCTCGCCGTCGAGCTCATGACCTCCCAATCCACCGCCGTGCTCACGATCGTCGGTCACACCGATGACGTTGGGGCCGAGGATGTGAACTTGCGGTTGTCGATCGACCGAGCGACTGCGGTGGCCGCCCAGCTGAACGAACGGGGGGTTCCCCCGGAGCGGATGATCGTGACCGGCCGAGGCGAGGCCGAGCCGCTCGCGTTGAACGACACACCCGAGGGCCGCTCGGTCAACCGGAGGGTCGAGTTCCTGATCACCGGCCTGCTCGGCTGATCTAGCTTCGGCTAGCTCGTCTGGGTCACCGCAGCTCGATCGTCGCCGACAGCTCGTCGCCTTCCAGGCGGGGGCCGTCGTCGTCGACGGCGACGGTCACCGTGGCCCCGCCCAAGGCGAGACCTTCGACCCTGAGACCGAGGGCGGCACCGGCTGGATCGCGGCGTAGGCCGACCGTTCCCCGCGGCAGATCGGGATCGAGACCGATCATCGACCGGATCATCAGCAGCGGAGCTGCCGCCGCCCATGCCTGGGGAGAGCACGAGGCCGGGTAGACGACCGGGCTCGGGAGCTCGGACCGGGCGAACCCGGCGAACAGCTCGGGCAGCCGGAAGCCGAAGCCGAAGGCCACGTCGAGCAGGCCGGATCGCAGCCGGGCGGCCTCGGTGTGGAACCCGTAGCGGTCCAGGCCGGCGACGACGAGCGCAGTGTCGTGGGGCCAGACCGAGCCGCAGTGGTACGACAACGGGTTGAACCCCGGGTTGTCCTCGGACAGGGTGCGCACACCCCAGCCCGAGAACATCTCGGGGGAGACCAGCCGCTCGGCCAGCCCCTCCGCCCGGTGCTCGGGCACGATCCCGGTCCACAGACAGTGCCCGACGTTCGACGTGACGCTGTCGATCGGTCGCTTGTCTGGGTCGAGCCCGACGGCGTACGTTCCCCGATCGGCGAGCCAGAACGAGCCGTCAAACGCCTCCTGGAGTTCGTCGGCCCGACGGTTCCACGTGGCCGCTGAGTGCTGGTCACCGGCGATGTCGCGCAAGTAGGCCATCGCCCGGTAGGCGCCGTAGACGTAGGCCTGGACCTCACACAGCGCGATCGGGGCCTCGGCCACCCGGCCATCGCCGTACCTGATCCCGTCCCACGAGTCCTTCCAGCCTTGGTTGGCGAGCCCAGCCCCCTGCAACCGCTGGTACTCGACGAATCCGTCGCCGTCGAGGTCGCCGTAGGTCGCGATCCACTCGAGCGCTGCATCGACCGCCGGCATCAATCGTGCGACCAGCTCACGATCGTCGGTCCAGCGCAGGTACTCGGCAACCAGCATCACGAACAACGGGGTGGCGTCGACGGTGCCGTAGTACACGTTCGCCCCACCGAGCAGACCGACACTTCGTCGGTCGTAGCGGACCTCGTGGAGAATCCGTCCCGGTTGCTCCTCGGTCTCGGGGACCTCGACGGTGCCCTGGGCATCGGCCAGTGCGAGCAGGACACCGGCGGCGAGCCTCTGGTCGGCGATCAACGCCATCCACGCGGTGATGATCGAGTCGCGACCGAACAGCGCCATGAACCAGGGTGCGCCGGCGGCGACGACCACACGGTCGGTGTGAGCCGGGTCGAAGATCCGCAGTACCGCCAGGTCTTCCAGCGCCTGGCTGGCCGCCCCCTCGAGCCGCCCGTCGGTGGCCGTGAACCGGACGCCCTCCGCGGGGTCCCGGACGATCCGCGCAACCACGCTCGGCGGACCGGCCGGATTCGGCCCTGCGCCGGTCTGCTTGGCCCCGTCGGCGACCCGGACCTCGATGGTCACGACCTGCTCCGCCCCCGGGGCGAGCTCCAGGCGCCAGGACAACCGCCCGCCGGCCCGCTCGTCAGGCGCAGGATCGAGCGTCACCTCGGTTCGGATACCGTCGGGCCCGGCGTCGGCGGGCTCCAGCAGCAGCCGACCGGCCTCCCCCCCGACGGCGGCGGTGATGTCCGGGTCCTGCACATCGGCCTTGACGTCGAAGAGGCTGGCGAAGTCGGCGTCGCACGACACGCTCAGCACCAGCTCGACGCCGTGGATCGAGTGGTTGCGCAGCTCGAGCACCTCCCGCACGCCCTCGCTCACGGTCCGATGCCGGAGGATCGTGAGCGGCTGATCGGCGTGGTGGGGATACAGCGAGTGGTGGGCCCTGGTCACCACCGACACCGAGAAAGGACCCCTGCTGACCGTCGAAACCGGCGTCAGCGGACGATCGTCGACCTCGACGACCAGTTGCGACAGCACACGGGTGTCCCGTACGAAGAAGCCGTGGGGCTGATCGGGGGAAACGTCACCGTTCGGCGAGCTGATGACGAAGGTGGCCCCATCGACCAGGGCCAACGTCCCGCTGGGGCCGATGCGACCTGCTTCTGGTGTCGCGATCCACGGGCTGGACATCAGCGCCTGCTCCCCCTGCCACGAATCACTTCGCCACTCTAGGTCGGGGTATCGGGGCCACCGATGGGACCTTCTGCCCTGCCCTCGCCGCCGCAAGGTCGTGACGATGAGGCGATGGCGGCCCCCGAGACCTTCGGGTCGACCCCGTCCAGCACGTCGCCTTGGTGTCTCTC
>JAOTYQ010000564.1 GCA_029861725.1 Acidimicrobiia bacterium
AGCGGTGCGTCTACCGAATCAAGGGGCGACGGCGGTGACGACGGTGGAGTCGACGACCGAGTTCTCGTGGCGCCGGCTTGTCGGGCTCTTCGCTGAGCATCGGTCCCGGGTCGTCGGTGTCGTCGTGCTCGTGCTGGTCAGCGCCGGGCTTGGCGTGGTGAACCCGCTTCTCATCCGGGTCGTGTTCGACCAGGCGCTGTTCCCCGCCGGTGGCCCGGATGTCGGGCTTCTCGTCGGCCTGAGCGGACTGATGCTGGCGATCACCGCCCTCGGCGGGGCCGTCGGGGTGTGGCAGACGATCGCCGCCAACCGCCTCGGCCAAGACGTGCTGCGCGACCTCCGCGACCGTCTCTACGCTCACCTGCACACGCTGTCGCTCTCGTTCTACGCTTCGGCCCGGACCGGCGAGCTCCAGTCCCGGATCACATCCGACGTCGGTGGGGTCCAGACGGCGGTCACCTCCACATTGTCGAACATCCTGTGGAACGCCGTCGCCTTCGTCAGCGCCCTGGTCGCCATGACCCTCCTCTCGTGGCCGCTGACCCTCCTCACCCTGGCCACCGTTCCGCTCTTCGTGTTGGCCACCCGCTGGGTCGGCCGACGCAGGGAGCGCCTGACCGGACAAGCCCAGGCGGCGACAGCGGAGATGAGCGTCGTCACCCAGGAGACCCTGTCGGTGTCCGGGGTCACCCTCGCCAAGCTGTTCGGACGTCAACGCCACGAGATCGACCGCTTCACGGCAACCAACCGGCGGCTGGCCGATGTAGCCACCCGCCAGCAGGCAATCGGTCAAGCCTTCTTCACCGTCGTGCAGGCCTTCCTGGGCGCAGCTCCGATCCTCGTCTACCTGGCCGCTGGCCTGATGCTCGACCGTGGGGTCGGCGGCCTCTCAGCGGGGACGATCGTGGCCGTGACCACGCTCCAGAGCCGGTTGTTCTTCCCGGTCGCCCGGCTGCTCGAGACGATCGTGGAGCTGCAGTCGTCCCGAGCGATGTTCCGTAGGATCTTCGAGTACCTCGACGCCGAGCCCGACATCATCGAGTCGGCCGAGCCGGTCACGCTCGACCCGCAGAGCGCCCGAGGAGACGTGAGCTTCGACGACGTGACGTTCCACTACGACCAGGCCGACGATGCGGGGGCTCCGTCGCTCGAGCACCTCGGCTTCGAGGCCCGCCCCGGGACACTGGTGGCACTGGTCGGCCCGTCGGGCGCCGGTAAGTCGACCGTGCTCAACCTCGTGGCCCGACTCTACGACCCCACCGACGGGCAGGTCACCATCGACGGCGTCGACCTCCGCGACCTGTCGTTCTCGTCGCTCGCAGCGCTGGTCGGGTTCGTGACCCAGGAGAGCTATTTGTTCGCCGGCACGCTCCGGGACAACATCGCCTATGGCCGCCCCGACGCCACCGACGGCGAGATCGAAAAGGCGGCCAGAGCGGCAGCGATCCACGACCGGATCGTTGACTTCGACGACGGCTACGAGACCTTCGTCGGCGAGCGCGGCTTCCGGCTATCGGGAGGGGAGCGGCAGCGGATCGCCATCGCCCGAGTTCTGCTGCACGATCCCCGCATTCTGGTGCTCGATGAGGCCACCTCGGCCCTCGACACCGCCAGCGAGCGCAAGATCCAGGCCGCCTTGGGGGAGCTGGTCAGTGGTCGGACGACGCTGGCCGTGGCCCATCGGTTATCGACCATCCAGGCGGCCGACACGATCCACGTGATCGACGGCGGCCGGATCGTGGAGAGCGGCAGCCACGACGAGCTGGTCGAGGCCGAGGGCTTCTACCGCCGTCTCTACGACGAGCAGTTCGGCGGCGGCACGATCGAGACCCGCTGCCGCGACGGGCTGGTGCTGGCCGACGGGCGCTGCCGGCTCGACGACGGGGCCGACCTCGGCCGTCGCCGAGCGGTGCTGCAAACGCGATAGCCGCTCGGCGCGAACGCTGCGATCGACCATTCGCCTCGCACGAATGGGGCCCGATGCGCGACAGTCATCGCAGGGGACCACCCGCGACGGGCGGGTCGACTAGCCGGGTAAAGGGGGAACGCCGATGTTGGGCCGATATCGCATACTCGACCTCACCGACGACCGCGGCCACCTCGCCGGGATGGTGCTGGCCCAACTGGGGGCCGAGGTGATCGCGGTCGAGCCGCCAGGGGGCCAGCGAGCACGGACTCAGGCGCCCTTCGCCGGCGGCGAGCCCGACCCGGAGCGCTCGCTGACCCACTGGGCCTACAACCGGGGCAAGAAATCGGTGGTGATCGACACCTCCAAGCTGACCGGTCGCGCCCAGCTCGATGCCCTCGCCGCCGGAGCAGACGCCCTCATCGAGAGCAGGGCGATGCGCCTGGACCTCGAAGCGATCCGTAGCCGTCACCCGCATCTGGTCACCGCCTCGATCTCTCCGTTCGGCAACAGCGGCCCCAAAGCCGACTGGGCGGCGACCGACATCATCAACACCGCGGCGGCGGGCCCGATGGGGATCACCGGTGACCGTGACCGGGCCCCGGTTCGACTGTCGCTGCCTCAGACCTGGCATTTCGCCGCTGCCGATGCGTTGTGCGCCGTGTTGCTGGCCTTACGAGAGCGCGACCGATCGGGCTTGGGCCAGCACGCCGACCTGGCGGGCCAGCACAGCTATCTGATCGCCACCCAGTACCAGATGCTCTACCCGTTCGTCGATGCGCCGAGCACCAAGCGGCTGTCGGGCGGGGCCCAGATCGGACCGATCACCCTGCGGATCGTCTACGAAGCGGCCGACGGCTACGTCTCGCTCGTGTTCCTCGTCGGACCGACCGTTGGGCCGTACAACACCCGCCTCTTCCAGTGGATGGATCAGGAAGGCATGTGCCCCGGCGAGTTCCGCGACGTCGACTGGGTCGGCTTCGGTACCCAGCTGACGTCGGATCCGGAGGCCCCCGCCGTGCTCAGCCGGGGGGCCGAGGTGATCAACGCCTTCACCAAGACCAAGACCAAGGCTGAGCTGCTGGCCGGCGCTCTCGAGCGGAACCTGCTCCTCGCCCCGATCACCACCACCCGGGAGCTGCTCGACCTCGACCACCTGTCCGAGCGCCAATACTGGCGAAACATCGACGGCGTCGCCTTTCCGGGACCGATCGCCCGGCCCGAGGCCACGCCGCTCGTCACCGACGTCGGGCCGCCCAAGCTAGGCGAGCACACCTCCGATGTCCTCGCCTCGGCCGCCGAGCGGGTCCCGGCGATTCCGGCAGACGCGACCGAGGACCGGGCCGGCGACCCGCTGGCCGGGGTGAAGGTCATAGACATGACGTGGGCGATCGCCGGGCCCTACACGTCGCGGATCATGGGCGACTTCGGCGCCGACGTGATCCGGATCGAATCGGAGACGAAGCCGTGCATCATGCGGGGCGCCGGTCCGTTCATGAACAACGAGCCCGGCGCCGAGAACTCGCTCAGCTACCACACGGTGAACGCGTCGAAGATGTCGCTCGCCATCGATCTCGGCCAGCCCGATTCGATACCGATCATCGAGCAGCTGGTGGCCTGGGCCGATGTGCTGATCGAGTCGTACTCGGTCGGCGTCATCGACCGGATGGGTCTGGGGTACGAGCGGCTGCGCCAGATCAACCCCGGCCTCGTCATGGTCTCGACCTCGCTGATGGGCCAGACCGGTCCCATCCGAGAGATCTCGGGCTTCGGGAACATCGGCGCTGCGGTCGCGGGTTTCTACCCGTTCGGCGGCTGGCCCGACCGTGCTCCCTGCGGACCGTTCGGCGCGTATTCCGACTACATCTCACCCCGCTTCACGCTCGCCACGGTGCTGGCGGCCCTCGATCACCGGGACCGCACCGGGGAGGGGCAACACATCGACTACTCACAGATGGAGGGGGCGGTCCACCTGCTGGCACCGGCAACGCTCGACGACGATGTCAACGGTGTCGAGGGAGGCCGCATCGGCAACCGCGACGCCGACATGGCCCCTCACGGCGCCTATCCGGTTTCCGGTGACGACCGGTGGGTCGCCATCGCCTGCGACACCGACCAGCACTGGCAGATACTGGCCGAGGTCATCGGGCGATCGGATCTTGCCGGGCTCGGGCTGGCCGAGCGGTTC
>JAOTYQ010000565.1 GCA_029861725.1 Acidimicrobiia bacterium
ATGAACTCCGGATCGCGGTTGGCCGCCGGGAACGGCAGCAGCACGCGCTGGCCGGGGCAGAGCGTGGTCCCCGACACCTCGACCTCGTCGGTGATGACCCTCGCCATCGTCACCGGGGCGTAGTACCGGAGGAACTCCTCGACCGCGGTGTCGATCAGCTCCGGCTCGGCCGCGAGCCGCTGCCGATCCTCGGGGTGCTGCCCGAGGTGCAACAGGGCGGAGCCGATCGTCGACCACGTCGTGTCGATCCCGGCCAGCAGGAGCAGGAACAGCCCGCCGCTGATCTGATGGTCCTCGAGGGGCTGACCGTCCATGTCGGCTTGCAGGAAGTACGTGATCAGGTCGTCCTGTGGGTCGTCGCGGCGGGCTTCGATGAAGTCGGCGAAGTAGGCGAAGATCTCCTGGGTCGAGGCCCGAGCCAGTGTCAGATCGAACGGGCCGACCTCGAGCAGGTCGTTGATCCAGCGCCGGAACCGGTCGCCGTCGTCTTCGGGGATGCCGATCATTCGGGCGATCACCAGTACCGGGATGTGCTTCGCGTAGTCGTCGCTGCCATCGCACGAGCGGCGGTCACCGAGGTCGTCGAGCAGGCCCCTGCAGATGTCCTGGGTGATCGGGATCCACTTGTCGATCGCTTTCGGGGCGAACGCTGGCAGGAGCGCCTTGCGATGTGCCCGATGCTCGGGCGGGTCGGAAGTGATCGGCGGCGAGCGGAAGTTCCCGAGGTCCTCGACCGCCGTCTCGGTCACGAGCACCGACTTCGACGAGAAGTGCTCCGTGTCGTGGGCGATAGCGGAGATGTCCTCGTGGCGGGTAGGCAGGTACACGCCGTGGAACCGGTCGGTGTGGGCGACCGGACACCCGCTGGCTCGGATGTCGTCCCAGATCCGGTTGGGGTCTCCGCTGTAGTCCGGGTGGAAGTGATCGAAGTCGGTCGCCCAGTCTTCAACGTCGGGTCGGCTCGGCGTCTCCACGGTGGCGCCTCCTGTGCGTTCGTCGTACGAGCTGTAACAGAAAACTAGGTCAACCGTGCTCGAAGAGCGTCATTGGCGCTGCTGCGTATGAGCGCATCCCGGGGAGGATGATAAGTTCGCGCCATCCGCTGGGAGGGGCCCGGGCTTGCGGACGAAACGACGGCACGCACCATCGACAATCGACAGGGGACCTGATGCAACGCTTGAAGTTCGGCATTTTCCACGCACCGTTCCACGACCACAACACCAACCCCAATGCGAACCTCCATCGTGATCTCGAGCTGATCCGCCATCTCGACTACCTGGGCTTCGACGAGGCATGGGTCGGCGAGCACCACTCGTGTGGCACCGAGATCATCGCCGACCCGATGATCTTCTGCGCCACAGCCCTGGAGCGGACCCGCACGATCAAGCTCGGCACCGGCGTGCTCTCGGTCCCGTATCACAACCCGCTATGGACGGCCGATCGCATCGTCCAGCTCGACCATCTGAGCCGTGGCCGGTTCATGTTCGGGGCCGGGCCCGGGGCTCTCCCGACCGACGCCCACATGATCGGTATCCACCCCTCCGAGCAGCGGCGAATGCTCGAGGAGGGAATGGAAGCGATCATGCACCTCCTGCGGTCGGAGGACCCGCTGACGATGAAGACCGACTGGTTCGAGCTCAACGACGCCAAATGCCAGCTCCCGCTCTTTTCCGACATCGAGATGGCGGTCGCTGCGATCGCGTCGCCGTCGGGGCCCCGGATCGCAGGCCGTCACGGCATCGGGCTGCTCTCGATCGGGGCGACGATGCAGATCGGGGCCGACATGCTCGCCCTCCACTACGACGTCTGGAAGGACATGGCGGCCGAGAACGGTCACGCCGCCGAGCGTGACAAGTGGCGGCTCGTCGGCGTCATGCACCTCGCCGAGACCGACGAACAGGCGTTGCGCGATGTCGAGTACGGCATCGAGCACTGGTTCGACTACCTGCAGCACACCGCGGCCGCCCCCCAGTTCTGCCCCGAGGGAGACACCCTCCAGGAGCGGATCGCCTGGGTCAACGAGACCGGCATCGGCGCGATCGGTACCCCGGAGGCGTGCGTGAGGCAGATCGAGTCGCTCTGGAAGCAGTCGGGCGGCTTCGGCGGGTACCTGTGCATGGACCACGACTTCGCCAACCCCGCGGCCAAGGCCCGCAGCTACGAGCTGATGGCTCAGCACGTCATGCCCCGGTTCCAGGGCAACACCTACGCCAGGATGCTCGATGCGGTGGTCCGGGCCCAGGCGGTTCGGGAGAAGCTGAACACCGAGCAGGCCGACGCCCTGCAGGCCTGGACCGACAAGCACGCCGGGGAGGCCAGCAGCTGAACCGGTACGCCGAGGCCGGACGGTCGTTTCGTCCGGCCGTGATCGGTCGCGTACAGTTCGACGATGGGGACACCGAAGTCCGCCGACGTCATCGTGGTCGGAGCGGGCAATGCCGCACTCGTCGCCGCGCTCTCCGCCGCCGAGGCAGGGGCGACCGTGGCAGTGCTGGAAGCAGCGCCCAAGACCACGCGAGGGGGCAACAGCCGCTTCTCCGGCGGGATCTTCCGGATCGCCCACGACGGCATGGACCATCTCCGGCCCCTGCTCACCGACGAGGCGCTCGTCTGGGCCGACAAGGTCGAGCTCGACCCGTACCCGCCCGAGCGGTACCTCCACGACCTCACCGTCACCTCCCACGGCCAGAGCGACCCCGCCCTGATCGGTGAGCTGGTCCACCGTTCCTACGAGACCGTGGCCTGGATGAAGGAGCAGGGCGTTCGTTGGGAGCTGGTCGTGGACAAGCTCTTCGATCCAGACAACTTCGACCCCGACGAGACCTACACGCTCCCGCCGGGCGGCGCCCTGCGGGCCACCCACGAGGGCCTCGGGCTGATGCACGACCTGTTTGCCGCCGTCGACGCGACCCCGGCCATCGAGGTCGTCCACGACGCGCCGGCCCACGATCTGATCATGGACGGCTCGGCGTGTCGCGGCGTGCGGGTCAGGGGCCAAGCCGGCTTCGCTGAGTACCGCGGATCGGTGGTACTGGCCAGCGGCGGGTTCGAGTCGAATCCCCGCAAGCGCCTCCAGCATCTCGGGACCGGCTGGGACCTGGTCAAGGTCAGGGGCACGGCGTTCAACATGGGGACGATGCTCGACGCCGCCCTCGACGCCGGTGCTGCCCCGTCGGGTCACTGGAGCGGCGCCCACGCCTCGCCACTCGACGCCGACGCCCCGCCGGTGGGGCAGCTTGCTCTGACCGACAAGCTGAGCCGCTACTCGTACCCGTACGGGATCCTTCTCAACCGGGACGGGGAGCGGTTCGTCGACGAGGCCTCCGACGAGGTGTGGCTCACGTACGCCAAGACCGGGTCGGCGATCCGCGAGCAGCCTGGGGCGTGGGCGGTCCAGATCTTCGACCAGCGCACCGTGCGGTTGCTGGAGCCGCGGTATTCGACGGCCAACCCGGTCGAAGCCGACACGATCGGTGAACTGGCCCGCAAGCTCGACCTGCCGGTGGCTGCAGCCGAGCGGACGGTCGAGGCCTACAACGCCGCCACGACGGCCGACGGCGAGTTCGAGCCGTTCGTCAAGGACGGCCGCAGCACCGCTGTTGCTCTGACCCCGCCGAAGTCGAACTGGGCCCTGCCGCTCGACCGGCCGCCGTTCGTGGCCTATCCCGTGTGCTGCGGGATCACGTTCACGTACGGCGGGCTCCACATCGACACCGACGCCCGGGTGATCGACACCACCGGTCGGGCGATGCCGAACCTGTACGCCACGGGGGAGATCGCCGGCGGCTTCTTCTACCACAACTACCCGGCGGGCTCCGGCCTGGTACGGGGGGCGGTGTTCGGTCGCATCGCCGGGATCAGCGCCGCCGGCGGCCGGTGAACGAGCACACGATCGCCGCGACCCTCATGCGAGGGGGCACGAGCAAGGGCGTGTTCGTGCTGGCCGACGATCTGCCTCCGGCCGGGCCCGATCGCGACCGGTTCGTGCTCGCCCTCCTGGGCAGCCCCGACCCGATGCAGCTCGACGGGCTCGGCGGCACGCACTCGAGCACCTCGAAGCTGGTCGCGGTGTCGGTCTAGGACGATCCGGACA
>JAOTYQ010000075.1 GCA_029861725.1 Acidimicrobiia bacterium
CTCGTGCACTGGCCCCGGTTCGGGCCGCGGCCGATCGTTCGGAGCCTGTCGGCTGTGGCCAGGGCACCGGTCCGGCCCTTCACGATGTTGTGGCGGCCGAGCAAGCAGGAGCCGGACCGGCAAGAGCAGCCCTAGTCGCTCGAAGCCGCGGAGCGCGACGACAGGCGCTCGGGCAGCCTCGGTCTTGCTCAGAAGTCGGCGAACCGCTGCTTGAAGTCGTCGGTGTGGCGAACGATGGTGCCGAGATCGCCGTCGGTCTCGGATAGATCCCCTAGTGCCGCTCCTCGCCCGTAGCCCCGGAAATGAGCCTTGGCCATCATCACCGCCAGTTCCGGCAGGTCGAGCAACCGCTGCGCCCAGCGGGCGACGGCTTCGTCGAGCTGGTCGTCGGGCACGCACTCATGGGCCAGCCCCCAGGCTTCGGCGGTCGGGCCATCGATCCGCTCCGACAGCATCACGTAGCGTCTGGCGCGGGACATGCCGATCTCGGCGATCAATCGAGGCGTGGCGGCCCACGGCAGCGGGGTGCCGAGCTCGACCTCCGGAACCCACCATTGGGCTGACTCGGTCGTGATCCGGAAGTCGCACGACGTGGCGAAACACGAGCCGCCGCCCACGGCGTGGCCCTGTACCCGTGCGATCGTCGGTATGTCGCACTCCTCGATGGCTCGGGTCGCACGCCGGCCGAGCTGGGCACGGTAGCGCTGCTCACGGTCCGACGAAGGGGGAGCAGGGTGCTCCCGTCGGTCGGCACCGGCGCAGAACGTCGGTCCGCGTCCACCGAGCACGACGACCCGCACGTCGAACTCGGTCGACACCGCCGTGAAGAGATCGCCGACCTCCTCGATCATCAACTGGTCGTGGGCGTTCCGCTTCTCGGGGCGGTTGAGCCACGCCCGAAGGATTGGTCCGTCGCGCTCGATCTCGATTCGCTCGAAGTCCATCGGGCCAGTCTGTGGGCCGTCGACGGCCGATGCCAGCCCATCCGGCCGCCGTGCACCGGCACTAGGGTTGGCGCCGATGGCGGACAGCACCGGCCAACGCGAGGAGCGCTTCGATCCCACCGACCCTTACGGCGCAGCGGTGCTGTTCCTCAGCCAGTCGCTGGCCCACAAGTTCCACTGCCAGGAGCAGGTCGATCAGCTCCTCGATGCGCTCCTGCAGCTCGACCCGCCCCAGCTGCCCGATGCCCGACTCGATGATGTTCTCGTCCCCATCGATGCGCTCCTGGATCGCATCGAGGCCGACGACCCACTCATCGAGCTCGTCGGCGCCCTCCTCCGGCTCGGGTCGCACACCCAGCCGACGACCGCCCGATCCCAGCGGCTCTACCGGGCGGTGCTGTGGACCGCGCTCCGCCACGACCCCGACCGGAACACGGCCCGGGTGATCTCGATGCTCCAGGGTGCGACCCCCGGCGCTCGCTTCCAGGCCTCCGACTGGCCGCGCCACGAGTTCTTCGCCATCGTGCTCGTGCTGATCTACCTGGGCGGCCCCGAGGCCCGGCGAGAGCTTGTCGAGCTCCAGGCGGCGGCGCGGGATCTCGGCTACCACGACCTCGCCCCGATACTGGCCTGGTACCTCGACCACCGCCATCGGGTCCCAGCCAGGTAGCCCGCGACCTCACCAGAGGTGGGCGGACGCGCCGTCGGACGCGTCGATGGCGTGGTTGGGCACAGGCTGGCCAGTCCGGACGCGCCCGTGGACGCGTCCGGCGGACCGATGTCATACCTCGTCGGTACTATCGACATTGCGTTCCGCTCAGGGCATCTCGAGCGTCGGATTGTACCGACGCTCACGAGCGACTCGCCGTTGACTCGGCCGTGGCAATCCACTCTGGATCGTGAAAGAGCAGCCATGGCTTCTGTCCCTCCTTCTGCATCGCACTCCTCGAGCGGGCGCCCTGGGTCGGACCCGCCGGGCCCTTTGGCCGACCGACTCCTCGAGGTTGCCGAGGTCTTCTCCCGCAGCCAGCAACAACTCGTCGTCATCGCTGCTGAGTTCGCCGATTCCGACGAGTGGGTCAGGGCTGGCGCCACCTCGGCCGCTGCGTGGCTCGCACAGGCGGTCGACGTCGAGTCCTGCACCGCCCGGGAGTGGATTCGCATCGGTCGGCTGGTTCGTAACCTCCCGACCGTCGCCGCCGATTTCACCGACGGAACGCTTTCGTACTCGAAGGTTCGGACGCTCACCCGCGTGGCTACGGCCGACAACGAGGCTGAGCTCGCAGGCATTGCCCGCACCGTTCCGGCCAGCGAGCTGGGGCGGGCGGTGGCGGCGTGGATGCACGCAACCCATTCACCCGAGGAGATCGCAGCCCATCATCAACGGCAACGGTCGGTGTGGTGGCGAACCGACCCCGACGGCATGGTCACGTTCACGCTGCGGCTACCACCCCTGCTCGCTGCCACGCTCATCCGGGTACTGGCCGTGCTCGTGATGCGCTCACCGGCGCGTCGCGACGCGTCCGGTGACTATCCAACGCTCACCCAACAACGCGCCGACGCCGTGGCCGAGCTGCTCGACGAGGGTGCGGGCACGGCCGACACCGAGATCGTCTTCCACGTGCGTGGTGATGGCGTGACCTGCGACGATGGCACGCCGATCACTCGGTCGGTCATCGCCGATCTCGTCCCGACGTCCTTCCTCAGGGCGCTCATCCACGACGCTGACCAACGTCCGATCAATGCATCTGGCCGGCAGCGCTACCCGACGATCCGCCAGAGGCGCCTGGTCAAGGAGCGAGATCGGGTTTGCGTCGACTGTGGGCGCGCCGACCTCCTCGAGTACGACCACAATCCCGCGTATGAGACCACTGGTCACACCGTCGTCGACGAACTCGAGCTCCGGTGCGCTCCCTGTCATCACAAGCGGCACCAGGAGGCGGCCTAGATCCTTGCGGGCGGTGACCAGCGATTTGTGTCAGGTTCCGGGAGGTTTGGCCGAAGGCCAAACTCCAGGAACCCTGCGGGTTCCCCCGGGCCTCTGCCCCGGCGCACGCTAGTGGCGCGTCGCAAAATGGGGGCGCGGTGTCGTGACGAGAGATCGGATCGACGGGTCCGGCTGCCGCAGGGTCGATCGGGCTACCTGGTCCCGTTCCGGACCGGCTCAGTTGGCGGCGTGGACGTCGCTGACATCGGCAATGCACTCTTCGTCGCCGTGAGCCACCGACGACGACAATGCAACTTCGGTCTCGCCGTAGAGCGACCCGAGCAGGCCCTTGACCATACCGCGGTCGACCGCGCAGATCACGGGGTGCTCGATGGCCACATCGCCGAATGGGCAGTGCCCCGAAACGATCCTCAGCTCGTCGCCATGGCGCTCGGCGTGCGCAGCGAAGCCGTGGGCGGACAGCGCATCGGCCACGACGTGGAGCGCCGAGCGGAACGAGCGCTGCGATTCCGAAGAGCCGCCCATCGATGCCGCCATCTGCTTGCCGAACTCCAACCCGACCTCCTCGGCCATCGCCGCTGCCTCATCGTCGGGAAGCCGCGAGAGCGCCTTGCCGAGCAGCGTTACGAGAATGTCGTCGTGACCGACGTCGAACTCCAGCTGCAGGCCGGGGTCGGTGGCCCGGTACACCTTGGCCGGGCGGCCGGCACCCGACGACTGGCGCTGCGTTACCTCGACGTAGCTCCCGCCGACCAGCTTGTCGAGATGGTGACGGGCCACGTTGGCGTGCAGGCCGGTGACGTCCGCGACCTCGCTGGCGGTCAGGCCGTCGGGTTGCTCGTGGATCAGGAGGTAGATGTCCCGACGGGTGGGATCGCCGAACGCGGACGTGATCGCGTTCACCAGATTGGCGAATTCCGTCGGGTTGAGGGCTCGCTGGGCCACGTCGGTAGTCTACCTCTAAACATTCTTCCTATCCCGGTAGGAGAAATTCCGGGAGCGAGCAGGAGACGCTGTGGCACTTACCGAAGAGCTGGTGATCGAGGCTCTGCGACCCGTCCACGATCCCGAGCTGCATCGCAGCATCGTGGAGCTGGACATGGTTCGCCGGGTTGATCTAGCCCTGCCGCGGGTGACGGTCGCCGTCGATCTGACCATCGCCGGTTGCCCGCTCCGCAACGAGATCAACACGTCGGTCACTGAAGCGGTGCTGGCACTCGACGGGGTCGACGACGTCGTCGTCGAGTTCGGTGTGATGACCGACGAGCAGCGGGAGCGGCTCAGGCGAAACCTACACGGCGATCCCGGCGCCACCGCCGGGGCCAACCACGCCCACGGCCATGCCGAGGGCCGGGCGGTGCCGTTCGCCGATCCCGACAACCGCACCCGGGTCATCCTCGTCGCATCCGGCAAGGGGGGCGTTGGGAAGAGCTCGGTCACGACGAATCTCGCCGTCGCGCTGGCTGCCCGGCGCAGGACCGGAGCCCGCGATATCGGCACCGGCGTCGAGAACAACTCGGTTGCAGTCGTCGATGCCGACGTCTGGGGATTCTCGATCCCGCGCATGCTCGGTGTCGACCGTGACCCGGTCGTGATCGACGAGATGATCGTCCCGCCGGAGTCCCACGGGGTCCGCTGTATCTCGATGGGCTTCTTCGTCGAGGAGAATCAGCCGGTCATCTGGCGTGGGCCGATGCTGCACAAGGCACTGGAGCAATTCCTCACCGATGTGTTCTGGGATGACCCCGATTACCTGATCGTGGACCTTCCCCCCGGTACCGGCGACATCGCCCTGTCGCTGTCCCAGTTTCTGCCCCGGGCAGAGTTGCTCGTCGTCACGACCCCCCAACCGGCGGCCCAGAAGGTCGCCCAACGGTCGGCCTACATGGCCCACAAGGTTCACATCACGGTCTCTGGCGTGATCGAGAACATGAGCTGGTTCACCGGCGACGACGGGAAGCGCTACGAGATCTTCGGAGCTGGCGGCGGCCAGGAACTGGCCGACGATCTCGATGTGCCGCTCCTGGCTCAGGTCCCGCTCGTTCCCGCTCTACGGCAGGGCGCCGACGTCGGCGCCCCGATCGCCGCCGACCCCCAGAGCGAGGCCGGTGCCGCTTTCGTCGCCTTGGCCGAGCGGGTCGACGTCGAGCTGGCGCCGAAGAAACGGTTCCGGTCGGAGCTCAAGATCGTCTGAAGCCCACCCACCGGCCGCTAGGTTGCCTTCCATGGATCTCCGCATCGGGATAGCTCAGACCAGCCAAATCATCGAACTGGAGCTCGACGTGGAGACGGATCGCGCCGCCCTACGCAAGCAGATCGACGAGACCCTGTCCGAGGACGACGGCGTGCTCTGGATCGTCGATCGGAAGGGCAAGGAGACAGCGGTCCCGTCGTCGCGGATCAGCTTCGTCGAGCTGAGTTCGGTCGATCCCGACCGGCGGATCGGGTTCGGGGCCTGACCACCTCGTACCGCTGGCGCCGCCGGTGACGATCGGGGGCGTCCGGCTGCTCGTCGTCGTCGGCAAAGGGGGAGCCGGCCGGAGCACGACCGCTGCCGCATTGAGCCGGCAAGCAGCCAAGCGCGGGAAACGGGTTCTGCTGATCGACGCGCTCGGCGACGGGGGCTCAGCGCTGGCCCTCGGGCTCGAGAGGCCTCCTCGACCGGGCGTGACGACCGAGGTCGACGCTGGTGGAGACCAACTCTGCATCCTGACGCTCAGCACGGAGGCGGCGCTCGACGAGTACGTGCGGCTCAACCTGCCGATCCCGATCGCCCCGAGCAGCCTCGGGCCGATCGCTCGCATGTTCGACTTCGTGGCCACCGCTGCGCCCGCGGTCCGTGAAATCCTCGTGATCGGCAAGATCGGCCACGGAGTACGCGGGGGTGGATGGGATCTGGTGGTGGTCGATGCGCCAGCCACGGGCCATGTCGTGGAGGTGCTGTCGGCCCCCCGGGTGCTGGGTGAGCTCGTCGGGTTCGGTCCACTGGCGTCGGAGACGGCGTGGCTCGCCGACCTCCTGGCCGACGGAGCGACAACCGCAGCGGTCGCGGTCACCCTGGCCGAGGAGCTGCCTGTCACCGAGACCTTCGAACTGGTTGCCCGGATCAGGTCCGAGACCGATGTCCGGGTGGCAGGCGTGGTCGTCAACCGCCTGCCGCCGGCGGTCGGCGCAGCCGGCGTGGCCGAGGGCGAGGCGCTGATCGAGCGTGGTGGGGCGGCCGGCGCTCTGGCCGAGCTCGCGATCGATCGGTCGCAGGGAGCAGCGAGCGAACGGAAGCGGGTCGACGAGCTCGGGCTGCCGATCGTCGAGGCGGGCGAGGATCTCGACGATCCGGTCGGCGCCGTCGTGGTGGCGCTCGACGAGGGGGGCTGGTGACCGGTAGCGACGCCCTGGACCGCCTGCTGACGTCGTCGAGGGTCATGCTCGTGATCGGACCCGGAGGCGTTGGCAAGACGACCGTTGCGGCCGCCCTCGGTTGCCGGGCGGTGGCTGAGCACGGTCGGCGGGTGCTCGTCGTAACGATAGACCCGGCCCGGCGTCTAGCTCAGGCTCTCGGGTTGGAGGAGCTACCGGCCGAGCCGGTGCTGGTACCGGTGGGGGAGGGGACCGGGCGGCTCTGGGCCTCGGTGGTCGACATGGCGAGGAGCTGGGACGAGCTCGTTCGACAGCTGGCGTCGCCGGCCGATGCCGACGCGCTGTTGGTCAACCCTCTCTACCGAACGCTGACGACCGGATTCATCCAGAGCCACGACTACATCGCCCTCGACCAGCTCGCCACGCTCGACGCCGACGACCGGTACGACCTCATCATCGTCGACACACCACCGGCAACCCACGCCATCGACGTGCTCGACGCCCCGCAGGCGATGGTCGATTTCTTCGGCAGTCGGCTCCTGCGGTGGCTGACCGCCCCCTACCGGAGCCGGCTCGCTCAAACGACGTCGAAGCCGTTCCTGGCGGTGGCCGAGCGCCTGCTCGGTGGCCCGTTCGTGGCTCGGCTAGCCGAGTTCTTCTGGCTCTTCTCCCGGCTCCAGCCCGGCTTCGTGGCCCGAGCTGATCGGGTCACCCGCCGTCTGCAGCAGCCATCGACCGGCTACGTCGTCGTCACGACGAGCGATCCGTCATCCGTGACCGAGACCGGCGACCTGCTCGACGAGCTCGACGCTCGCGGCCACGATGCCTCGCTCGTCGTGCACAACCGTGCCGTGCCTATTGCCGGCGACGAACCGATCGACCTCGACGCAATCGCCGATCCGTCGCTGCGGGCGGCCATGGCCGCCCTCGTCGGGAGGGACGCTCGGCTGGTCCGGACGCTGGCCGGTCGGTCGAGGGCAGCGGAGGTGGCGACCGTGCCCTGGCGCAGCGGCCAGATCAGCTCGGTGCCGGCGCTGATCGCCTTGCTCGACTGAGCAATCGACGGCCGAGGGGCCGACCCGGTGGCTAGCCGGTGGTCCGCTGAGCCAACCCGCAGAGCGGAGGAGCGCGGCGAGGAGTCGCTGGGGGAGGCAGGCCGTCAGCGAGCGTCCTGCCAAGCGACGAGTGCGACGCACCACTAGGAGTCTGCTGGTTCCCGAGTTCTTGAACATCGCGGCAAGTTTGGTTATGCCGCGGGTTTGAGTCTGGCGTTGGACTCCTAGGCGAGGAAGGCCGGCTTGGTGAGGTAGTTCTCGCCGCCGCCGCTCGCCCGGACATCGTCGAGCCAGTTGCCCTCGTAGAGCTCCGTTGGCGGCTGGAGGAGATCGGACGGTTCGCCGTCGGGGGTCGTCTCGAGGGTCCAGGCCTGGCGCTTGTAGGTCCAGTTGGCGGGGTCGAGCTCGTGAGCGGCCCGCCAGTAGGGCACCGCCGCGGCCTTGCCGATCGTGGTGAACAGGTGCTGGCCGAGCTCGAAGTTGGCCGCCGCCTCAGCTTCGGACCGGTCCCGGGGGTGCGACGCACTCACAACCTCCGAGGGGTCGAGGGCGAACTCGCTGGCCTCACCGTTCGCCACCCAGTCGAGGATCGCGACCCGGTAGGCCGCCCCGATGTCGGGGATCTTGCGGGCCTCCTCGATCAGCTCCGTGACCCGAGGCGGCAAGCCGTCGGGGATCGGGGCGTCGGCGTCGCGCACTTCGATCGAGGCGCTCTCTGCCGGCCGCACCAGAGTGCCCGACTCGTCGATCCATACCGCCATCGGCACGTTGTGGAAGCCGAACCGCTCATTGGTGACGTGGGCCGAGTCGATCAGCGACGGATGGGTCGGCGATGCGGCTTCGATCCACGGCTTCGCCTTCTCCGGGTCGAGGTCGAGCGCCACCGTCACTACGGTGAGCCCCTGCGATACCAGGTCCTCGTGCAGCGCCTGCCACCCGGGCAGGCTCGCCCGGCAGCCTCACCACGAGGCCCACGCCACGAGCAGGACCTTCTGGCCCCGCAGCGACGACAGCGAGAACGGGTTGCCGTCGACGTCGGGCAGCTCGAGATCGGGGGCCACTGCGGTCGTCAGCGAGCGGCCGAGCGCTTCGGGACCGAGGGCGTGGAGGCCGGTGGCATCGTCGCTCACGAGCGGCATCCCGAGTTTCTCCGACAGTCGCGACACGTCGAGCCGGCCGCCGTCGAGCACGGCGTCGGAGGCCGGGACGCACACGTCGCCCTTGCAGAGACCTTCCGGTTTCGAAGCCCAGCCGGTGCGGGCCTCGAAGTCGGCGATCGGCACCGTCAGTTCGTCGAGGATCATGAACCGGAGGTTAGTACCTCGCCCAGTCTCGGCCTCGGTTCGCGATCTGGACGGGCGAGCTCGATGGTGCTCATACCGGGACTCGACGGCCGGGGGTACGCTCGGACGAGAGCCCGGTGTCGACGAGTGCAGGTCCGGGAGGCACGGAGGAAGGAGCGGTTGGTGGCCAGTCTCAGCGAGGTCGTTCGACGACACACCGACCTCGACGACGCGGCTCGGGAGCATCTCCGCCGCCTGGTCCGGTCCTGGGGCCCGCTGGCCGATCTCTGCTTCGCCGACCTCCTGCTGTTCGCCCCGGTCGAGGGCGCCCAGGGCAACAAGCTCGTCTGCCTCGGCCAGATCAGGCCGTCGACGTCGCAGACGATGTATCGCGACGACCAGATAGGCCGGTTCGTCTCGATGGCCGACCGACCGATCGTGGAGCAGGCGTTCGCCACCGGGACGATCGTGCAGAACGAGATCGAGCTCGTCGAGCCCGAGATCCGGGCCCAGGTCATGGCCATCCCGGTCCTCCACCGCGGTCGGACGATCGCAGTGACCACCCGGGAGACGCCTCAGCTCGGCCACCGCGCCCTCGGCGACCTGGAGCTCGCGTACTTCGGTGTGTTCGAGCGACTCGCTCAGATGATCTCCGACGGCACCTTTCCGTTCCCCTACCAGGACTCGGTGACCGAGGAGTCCCCTCGGGTCGGCGATGGTGCGCTGGTGCTCGACCGAGGGACCGCGGTCGTCTACTCCTCGCCGAACGCGGTATCGGCGTTTCACCGCCTCGGGGTGCACGGTACGATCGCCGGCCGCAGGTTGGAGGACCTGGGCTTCCAGGCGGAGACTGCCCAAGCCGCGTTCCGATTGAAGGTCCCCGTCGTTGGCGAGATCGAGCGGGGCGACAGCATATCGGTACTGGCCCGCATCGTCCCGCTCCTCACCGACGGTGAGGTCGACGGGGCGCTTGTGCTGCTGCGCGACGTGTCGGAGCTGCGGAGCCGGGAGCGGCTGCTCGTCTCGATGGACGCCACGATCCGGGAGATCCATCATCGGGTGAAGAACAACCTGCAGACGGTCACCTCACTGCTGCGGATCCAAGGCCGGCGGGTGACCGCCCCGGAGGCCAAGGCCGCCATCACCGAGGCCGAGCGGCGGATCGCCTCGATCGCCGTCGTGCACGAGATGCTGTCTCGCGGTGGCGGCGACGACGTGGTGTTTGGCGACGTCGTGCGCCCAATCCTCGACATGGCCGAGTCGGCGGGCGCCGCCCCGGTTCGGATGCGGCTCGTCGGCGACGGCCCGGTGTTGTCGACGACCACCGCCAGCTCGCTTGCCGTGGTCTTGAACGAGCTCGTTCAGAACGCGGTGGAGCACGGCTACCCGCCCGGCTCGGAGGGCGGCACGGTGACCGTCGAGCTGGTGTATTCGTCGAAGGAGATGACGATCCGGGTGCACGACGACGGTGTCGGCTTGCCGGAGGACTTCGATCTGGAGAATCAGACGGGCCTTGGTTTGACCATCATCAACACGCTCGTCAAGGGCGAGCTCGGCGGCAACCTGTCGATCCGCCCGGCAACCCCCCCGGATCGAGGAACCGTCGCTCAGCTCACCGCAGCGTTGGAGCCGCGCTGAGCCGGGCGCTCATCGAAGGGATCGAGGTATGGTGGTGGTGGTGTCGGCGGTGGGCCGAGCGGAGCCGGGCCCAAGCGACTGTCAGCGGCGGCGGCTCAGGTATGTCCGGCGAAGGTGGCGGCGCTCCTCTTCAGAGGTCGCTCCCCACACGCCAGAGTCCTGGTTGGTCGACAGCGCGAACTCCAAGCACGGAACCCGTGCCGGGCAGCCCATGCAAACGGCTTTGGCTGCTTCGATCTGGTCGATGGCGAGGCCAGTCGTACCGATCGGGAAGAACAGTTCCGGACTCGTGTCTCGGCAGGAAGCTACCTTCCGCCAGGACAGGTCGGGATCGGGGTCGGGCGGCCGGTTGACCAGGCCCTGAGCAATCTGCTCGAACTCAGTAAAATCAGGATGGGTAATTTCCCGTGAGTTGGCTACTGCCACGCTTCCTCCCCTTGTGGCGTGTGGTCAGGTTGTCGTCAGTTTGTAAGGAAATGTAGATGCGTGTCCTTCGTTGCACAGCGACCCTACGGGTTTGGGGACGCGGCGAACCAGGGCCTCGAGGCAACGTGGTGCCTTGACTCCCTGGTCAACTCGTCCTCTGTAACATGGTAGATAATATTTAGAAGCCCGTAAAGAGTTGATGTTGACGAATGTCACAGTTTGTGGTCGGTGGTCGATCGGCGGTGGCATCGGGGCCGCTAGGTTCGCCGACACGCCGCTGGGGCAAACGACCGGCCAAAGAAGGGCCGACGGGGGATGATCGATGGTACGAGTGATCGGGCACCGCGGGGCGTCGGCCACCCACCCGGAGAACACGATCGAGGCGTTCCGGGCGGCGGCTGAGCAGGGAGCGCATGGCGTCGAGCTCGACGTGCGCCGCAGCGCCGACGACGTGCTCGTCGTCTTCCACGACGCCCATCTCCCGGATGGGCGGGTGGTGCGCGACGTTGCCTCGGCCGACCTGCCTCCGACGATCCCGACTCTCGCCGAGGCTCTGGAGGCCTGTGCCGACTCGTGGATCAACATCGAGGTCAAGAACATGCCAGACGATCCCGACTACGACAGCGAGCATGGTCTGTCCGTGGCGGTGGCGGGTCTGATCCTCGCGTTCGATGCGTCCGATCGGGTCATCGTCTCGTCCTTCGACATCAGCAGCGTCGACCGCATCAGATCGATCGACCCGACGATCCCGACCGCGTGGTTGGTGTGGGGTGGGGCCGATCCCGGCTCGCTGATCGATCGGTCGGTCGCCCACGGGCTTCAGGCCATCCATCCCAGCGACCTCCTCGTCGACGAGTCGTTCGTGCGTCGCGCCCATGACGCCGGCCTCGCCGTCAACGTCTGGACCGTCGACGATCCCGATCGCATCCGTCAGCTCGCCGCGCTAGGGGTGGACGGCATCATCACCAACGCTCCTGCGGACGCCCTCGACGCATTGGCGCGGCCATGAGCGGCCTGCGCTCAGCCGCAATCGTTGACGCGGGGGACGACCAGCCGTAGCGCTCGGGCGCGGTGGCTCAGCCGGAGCTCGGTGACCGGCCCGATCGCCTCGCCGTCGACCTGATAGGGGAACGGTCGGTCGCCTCGGATCGTCATCGCCTCCACGTCGGTCCAGTGCGTGACGGCGCCACGGGTCGCCAAGCCCTGTCCGCGCCGCAGCGCTCGGAGCAGTCCGGGGAGGACGCGGGGCGACAATGAGCTGAGGGCGGCGACCGACAGCGGCCGGTCGAGGGTGGCCTCGGGAGCGACCACGAGGGGCTGGTTGCCGAGATAAGTGTAGGGGTCGGTGTTGAGGGCGACCGCAAAGTGGGCGCCGGGCAGCGTCCGGCCATCGTCGGTCTCGAGCGAGAACCACGGCCGGCTCCGGTCGATCGCGGTGAACCAAGTCCCGATCGTGCTGGCGATGAACAACGGATGACCGACGTAGCGCTTCAGCGGCCCCCGCTGCTCGACGTTCGCCACGACCGCAGCGTCGAAGCCGGCGCCGACGTGGAAGAGGAAGACCCGGCCGTTGGCCAAGCCGATGCCCGCCGGCTTGGTCGCGCCGGCGGCGAGCGCCTCGAGCAGGACGCCCGTCGCCTCGATCGCGTCGTTGGGATAGCCGACCGCCCGGGCGAACACGTTGGTCGAGCCTCCGGGCAGGGGAGCGACTGCGCAGTCTTCGCCGAGGACGCCGTTGGCGACCTCGTTGATCGTGCCGTCCCCGCCGAGTGCGACCACCACATCGGCCCCTTCTCGGGCCGCTCCGTGGGCCAGGCGAATGGCTTGGCCCTTGCGCGTCGTCTCCGACACCCGCAGCTCGTGGTCCGACGCGATGGCCTTCTGGATGACCACTCGCGCCCGCCGAGTGACCGACGAAGCGATCGGATTGACGATCAAGCTGACACGCACCGCCCAAGTGTGCCGTTACCGGCGAGTTGGCCTACCATCCGCACCCATGAATGTCGTCGTCTGCGTGAAGCAAATACCCGATCCAGCCGATCCTGGGGCCCTGGATCCCGAGACCAAGACGCTGAAGCGAGACGTGAAGCTCATCCTCGACGAGTCCGATTCCTACGGGGTCGAGATGGCCCTGCAGCTCGTCGACGCAGCCGGTGAAGGCGAGGTCCGGTTGGTGTCGATGGCCCCGAACTCGGAGCGCTCGGGGTTGGCGACCGCGCTGGCGATGGGCGCGGCATCGGCCACGCTGATCTCCGATCCGTCTCTGCTCGGGTCCGATGCGCTGACCACGGCCAAGATGCTCGCTGCCGCCATCGCCGACCAGGAGGTCGACCTGGTGATCGCCGGCTCCGAGAGCTCGGACGGCTACACCGGCACGGTCCCGGCCCAGATAGCCGCGGTGCTCGACCTGCCGTCGGTCACGGCGGCCAAGGCGATCGAGGTCGACGGGGGTCAAGTAAAGGTTCAGCGCCAGACCGATGCCGGTTACGACGACGTGACCTGCACGATGCCGTGCGTCGTGAGCGTGACCGCCGGGGTGGTCGAGCCGCGCTACCCGTCGTTCAAGGGGATCATGGCTGCCAAGTCCAAGCCGGTCGACGAGAAGACGGTCGCCGACCTCGGGTTCGCTGCCGATCAGGTGGGCTGGAAGGGTGCGGAGCAGGAGATCATCGATATCGCCGAGGCACCCCAGCGGGAGGCAGGTGAGGTCGTCGAGGACGACGGCGAGGCCTACCTGAAGATCATCGAGTTCCTCGAGAACATGAAGGTCATCTGAGGAGGCCACGGACATGACTCTTTCCAAGATCTGGGTGGTCGCCGAAGCCGTAGACGGCGAGGTGGCCACCACGACCCTCGAACTGCTGACCAAGGCATCCGAGCTCGCCGACACCGTCGAGTGCGTCTACGCCGGCGACGATGCAGACGACCTGGCTGAGACCCTCGGCGAGTACGGCTGCGAGACCGTCTATCAGACCGGTGACCTCGATGGCGCGCTCGTCGGGGCGCCGATGGCGGCGGCGATCGCCGACGTCGTCGAAGCCGGCGATGGGCCAGACGCCCTCCTGGCCGCCACCACCTACGACGGTCGTGACATCGCAGCCCGGCTGTCGGTCAAGCTCGACCGAACCGTCATCACCAACGTTGTCGACCTGGACCTCGACGGTGACAGCCTGGTCGGTTGCGAGCCGGTCTTCGGCGGCACGACCGATGTCCGCACAAGGTTCACCAGCGATGGGCCCTACATCGTACTGGTCCGGCCGAAGTCGTTCGCAGCCGAGCCGAGTGGTGGCTCCGCCGCCGATGTCGAAGACCTCGACGTTCCCGATCTGGGCTCGTCGGGCGGAGCCGTCATCACCGAGCGCCACGTCGAGGAGTCCGAGGGGCCGAAGCTCGACGAGGCGGCAATCGTCGTCTCCGGCGGTCGAGGGCTCGGTGACCCCGAGAAGTACTCGATGGTCGAGACCCTCGCCAAGGCCCTGGGCGGAGCCGCCGGCGCGTCCCGCGCCATCGTCGACGCCGGTTGGGTTCCCTACGCCTACCAGGTGGGGCAGACAGGGAAGGTCGTCAAGCCCGACATCTACCTCGCGGCCGGCATCTCGGGCGCTACCCAGCACCTGGTGGGCATGAAGGGCTCGAAGAACATCATCGCGATCAACAAGGACCCCGAGGCACCGATCTTCGCCGTCGCGGATCTCGGGATCGTCGGCGACGTCCACAAGGTGATGCCGCAGCTGATCGAGGCTCTCGCCAACCGCTGACCCCTCCGTCGGCCGCCGCTCAAGCCGCCCCGACAGCGACCGATAGATCACTCGTACAGAGTTGTGCGACCCCCAGGCGGGGTTGGCGGTTCCCGATACGAGGGCGGTCATGGTCTCATCCCTTCGCTTGCTTCGTCCTGCCCGGGCGTTCCTGCTCGTCGCAGTCACGACTGCTGCCATGGTCGTCTCGTTGGGTCTTGCCCCCCGTGTGGCCCAGCTCGGTTCCGGACCGGACGCCACCCTTACCGTCCGAGCCAAAGGCAGCGCCGGGGGTGAGCGAATGGAGATCCGCGTCGGTGGCACGGTGGTAGGAGCCTTCGCCGTCGGCACCGAGTGGCGTGACTACCGGGTGGAGACACCGTCGGCCGCCGGCGCTCCAGGTGTCGAGATCTGGTTCGTCGGCGACTCGATGAACCCGCAGGACCACAACCTGTGGGTCGATTGGGTCTCGTACGGCGGCCGAACGTACCAGGCCGAGGCGCCGACGACGTTCGGAACCGGGGTCTGGCAGAACGGGGCCGAGTGCCGACCCGGCTACCACTACAGCGAGATCTTGGCTTGCAACGGTGCGCTCTCGTTCGGTGATCTGCCTGGCCCGGTCGAGGGCCTCCCCGTCGAAGCGGGGGGTGGCACGCTGATTGCGGTGACTGCTGCGGGGAGTGTTGGCGCGGAGCTGGTTGAGCTG
>JAOTYQ010000566.1 GCA_029861725.1 Acidimicrobiia bacterium
GAAGTTGACGACCGAGCTGACGACGCCCTTGCGGACCTCGCCGGGCTTCAGGTTCGTGAGGAAGTCCTCGCGCTGCTCCTTCTGCGTCTCCTCCAAGTAGGCCCGACGGGAGAGCACGACGTTGTTGCGGTTCCTGTCGAGCTCGATGATCTTCGCATCGAGCGACCGTCCGACGTAGGGCTGGAGGTCCCGGACCCGCCGAAGCTCGACCAGCGACGCAGGGAGGAATCCACGCAGGCCGATGTCGAGGATCAGCCCACCCTTCACGACTTCGATGACGGGACCGGAGACCACGCCGTCCCGCTCCTTCACCTCTTCGATGGTGCCCCAGGCCCGCTCGTACTGTGCCCGCTTCTTCGACAGGAGGAGCCGGCCCTCCTTGTCTTCCTTCTGGAGGACGAGCGCTTCGAGCTCGTCGCCGATCGACACGATCTCACCCGGATCGATGTCGTTGCGGATCGACAGCTCCCGCGACGGGATGACACCTTCGCTCTTGTAGCCGATGTCGAGCAGCACCTCGTCCCGATCGACCCGAACGACGGTTCCGGTGACGAGCTGCCCGTCGTCGACGACGACCATCGAAGCCGCGTACGCTTCGTCAAGCGAGCCCTCGAGGTCGTTGGCGGTGATTTGTCGGGGCGTGTACCCGTCGGCGGAGCTGGTCGCTCCGGTGTCGGGTTGGTCGCTGGCGAGCTGTTCGGAATTCACGTCATAGCTGATTTCGGTAGTGGACACGGGTGAGACGAGTGCTTTCAACTAACTGTCGGCCGGCCGGAGACCGAGGTCGACGGAAACGGGCGCAGGGCGGCAGGGACGAGACGATCTCGACCAGGGGCTATCCTACCCGGCCGTCGGCGGTTGTGACGGTTTCGGTGTAACGACGGAACCCGCCGCAGCGGTTCGTGTGGCCACGAGGAGGAACTCCGGTGTGTCGATCGTCGCCGGATACGGCCCGTAGTCGCCCGGCGTCACGCCGTAGACCGCATCGATGTGGAGGCCGACGGCCCGGGCGAGAAGCCGCAGTTCCCGCGGCGTGAAGCACGTGGTCCACAGCTCGGCCGGGCGGTCGATCCCCGCGCTGTTGCGTATAGCGGTGGTCTCGTGGTTGACGCCCTGCTCGGCGTCGAAGGTGTCCTGCTCGGAGAGATAGCGCAGCTGGAAGTACGCAGAGAACGCCGACACCGCCAACCGTCCCGAAGGCGCGAGGGCGCCCGCCATCGCCGCCAGGATCGGCTCGTCGAGCTCCCGGTCCGCGACCTGCCGAGCACCGGGCCCGCCGGAGAGGCCGAACGCACCCTGACACAGGGAGATCGCCGCATCGAAGGGGCCGAGCCCGGTGAGGTCGACGGCATCCCGTCGGAGGAAGCGGACCCGGTCGGCCAGCCCGGTCCGGTCGGCCTCGGCCTCGGCCAACGCGACGAAGTCGGCGGAGATGTCGATGCCGGTCACCGAGCAGCCGGCGGCGGCCAGGGCCAATGCGTGGCGCCCTGGGCCGCACCCGACGTCGAGAACCCGGCTCTGCGGTCCGAGGCCGAGGAGGTCGGTCAAGGCCCGGACCTCCTGGAGGGTTCCCTTGGTGAACGAGTATCGGAGGTAGGCCGAGCCGAGATGGTTGGCGAGCTCCTCGAACCAGTGATCCCCTCGTGCGGGCTCACCGGTCATCGGGCGATGGCGACCGGGACGTTCGGCCGAAGGCCGAACTCCGGGTGCCGGCCGCAGGACGGCACACTCAATCCTTGGCGTCGGCCCAGGTCGTGCCGAAGCTCAGGTTCACCTCGAGGGGAACGAGCAACTCGAACGCTCCGGTCATCTCGGCCAGGACCACCTCAGCGGCCCGCTCTCGCTCCTCCTCCGGGACCTCGAGGATCACCTCATCGTGGACCTGGAGCACGATCCTGCTTCGCAGATCCTCCCTCTCGAGCCGAGCGTCGAGCCGCACGAGCGCCACCTTGAAGATGTCGGCGGCCAAGCCCTGGATCCCTGCATTCATCGCCTGGCGCTCGCCGGCTTGCCGGATGCGGGGGTTGTCGCTCCGGAGCTCGGGTATGGCCCGCCGACGACCGAACAGCGTCTCGGTGTAGCCCCGGTTCCTGGCCTCGGTCACCGTGGCCTCCATGTAGTCCCGCACCGCGGGGAAGCCTTCGAAGTAGGCGTCGAGGATGACCTGCGCCTCACTGGTTCTGATCCCGAGCCGCTGCCCCAGCCCGTAGGACTCCATCCCGTAGGCCAGACCGTACGACACCATCTTGGCTCGGTTCCGCTGCTCGAAGTCGACGTCGGAGGGCTCGACGTCGAACACCCGAGCGGCCGTGGCCCGATGGATGTCCTCGCCCGAGGTGAACGCCTCGATCAAGCCTGGATCCTCGGCCAGGTGGGCGATGCAACGGAGCTCGATCTGGTTGTAGTCGGCCACGAGGAACACGCGCTCCTTCGCCGGCACGAACGCCTTGCGGAAGCTACGCCCGAGCTCGGTCCTGACCGGGATGTTGTGCAGGTTCGGGTTCTCCGAGGAGAGCCTGCCGGTCCGTGCCACCGTCTGGTTGAAGTTGGCGTGGATCCGATCGTCGGAGCCGACCGACGCAAGCAACGACTGGCCGTAGGTCGACCGGAGCTTCTCTACCTCCCGATACCGCAAGAGGTGCTCGATGATCGGGTGCTCACCGACCAGCTTCTCCAGGGTCGCCTGATCGGTCGAGTAGCCCGTCTTCGTCTTCTTCTGCGGGGTCAGCTCGAGCTTCTCGAACAGGATCTCCCGCAGCTTCTTCGTCGAGTTGACATTGAACTCCTCGCCGGCATCGGCCTGGATCTGGGCCGCCAGCGTCTCGGCTTCGGCCGTCATGTCGGCGTTCAGCGCCTCGAGCTCGGCCCGGTCGACCCCGACGCCGAGGTGCTCCATCCGGGCCAGGACCCGCACGAGCGGCACCTCGACGGACGTATTGAGCTCGGTCAGCCCGTCGGCCTCGAGCGCGACCGACAGGCCGTGCCCGAGACGGGCCGCCGCGAGGGCGGTGCGCCCCGCTGCCTCGGCCGGCGCGATCTGCGACTCCCCGAAGTCGAGCTGACCATCGGGCGCCCCGTCGTCGGTGGGCATCCGGTACGCGGTGTGTTGCGCGAGCAGCTCATCCAAGGGGTAGGAGTTGCCCGATGGATCGAGGAGGTAGGCGGCCAGCGACGTGTCGAGCACCAGATCGGCGAGGTCGATCCCGATCTCACCCATCGCGGCGATGAGCGGCTTCGCGTCGTGGGCGACCACGCCGGGGCCATCGGCGGCGACGAGGGCGCCCAGCGCGTCCCGCACCGCCTCGTCGGCGAGCACCGACGGCGCCAGCCAGACCACCGCCGAAGCCGCTTCATCGGTGACCAGGGCCAGACCGGTGAGGCGTCGGTCCTCGATCACACCGGCGAGCGCGACCGGTGCATCGGACTCGGCGGCCGTGGCGGTCAACGCGGCCAGGAGCTCCGCGGCGCGAGTAGGATCGACTGGCTGGTCGAGAACGACCGTCAGCTCCTGGTTCTCGTCGAACGACACCTCGTCCGGGGCGAACGCCTCGTGGAGCCGCTCGTACAGGTTGCGAAACTCGAGGAAGTCGAAGAGCTTCTTCACGTCGTCGGGGTCGTACGGCTCTATCCCGAGCAGCTCGGACGGCTCGATATCGAGCGGCATGTCTCGAATCAGGCCCATGACCACGGTGTTGATCCGCACGTCGTCCTCATGGGCCGCGAGGTTCTCCCGGAGCTTCGGGGTCTGGTCCTCGACGTGCTGGTACAGCCCGTCGATGTCACCGTACGCGTTGATCAGCTTGGCCGCCGTCTTCTCCCCCACCCCGGGGACGCCGGGCAGGTTGTCGGAGGTGTCGCCCCGCAGCGCGGCGTACTGGACGTACTGATCGGGTCGGACACCGGTGCGCTCCAAGATCCCGGCCTCGTCGTAGACCGCGTACTCCGACACCCCCCGCTTGTTGTAGATGACCTTTACTAGGGGGTCGCGCACGAGCTGGAAGCTGTCGCGGTCGCCGGTGACGATCAGCACCTCCAGCCCCTCCGCTGCCGCCCGCTCGGCGAGGGTGGCCAGGATGTCGTCGGCCT
>JAOTYQ010000567.1 GCA_029861725.1 Acidimicrobiia bacterium
CGTTGACGGCAATCGACCAGATCGTCAGGTCCCGGCCCGACGGGCGGGCGATTCCCAGCCGCTTCCACGGATCGTGTCCGGTGGCGGCCAGGTAGGACTCGACTCGATCGCGGGTCGGCGGGATGATCGGGTGACCGTCGGACCAGCCCTCGTCGAGGAACCGGCGGTTGATCTCGTCGATGTCGCCGGTGGCCACGATGTCGAGCGCCGCCGGTTCGCGCCCGCCGTCCCCTCGACCCTCGGCTGTCGCCCCGTCGTCGTTTCCGACGGTCAGGCCGGCTACCACCTGGTCGAGCGTGACGTCGAGGAACGAGTCCACCATCGCGTCGGCGCTCTGGCTGTCGACGTGGGCGGTGAGGACGGCCAGAGGGAGACCGTCGTAGCCGAGACCTCGACCGGTGGCCGCGCCCTGACGCTCGAACCCCATGCAGACGAGCGAGACGGAAGGTACGCCGGCCCCCTCGGCGGCGATCGCAGCCCGCATCACGGCGGGCGTGCAGCTACCTCAACACCCGACGCCGGAGACGACGGCGTCGACCTGCCGGGATCGGAGCGCCTCGCCCAGGCCGGCGATCACATCGGCCTCGTCGGCTCCGTGGGTGTTGCCGAACTCCTCGTAGCCGACGATCTCGAGTCCCGGATAGCGCTGCACGAGCTCCTTGTCGAGCACCGGGAACAGCTCGTCACCGCGGAACAGGTAGTCCCACAGGAAGCCGACGCGCTTACCCTCCAGGCTGTCGAGGCGAGGGGCGAGATCGCTGGCCGGAACGCCCTGGGGCGAGCTGGGCCAGACGGCTTCGTAGTGTGGTCGACGGGGGTCGGACGGCTCGTTCATGATCCGAAGGTACCGCCGCGGGAACTCGGGCGGCATTCTGGCCGATAGTAGGGACATGGGTAGATTGCAGAACTCGATCGAGCTGTTCAAGGCGTCCTGGGCGATGCTCCGCCAGGACAAGGAGCTGTTCGTGCTGCCGGTGCTGTCCGGCATCGCGTCGCTGGCGACGATCGGCCTGTTCGCCGTGCCGATCCTCGCCACCCTGGACGGGGGCTCGACGCTCGCTGGCGAAGCATCTGGCGGTGCCGGTCCGGTCACCTACGTGCTGACCGCTCTGCTCTACGTGACTCTGGCGTTCATCACGGTCTTCTTCAACTCCGCGCTGGTGCACGGGGCCAACGAACGGATGAGCGGCGGCGACCCGACCGTCGCCTCGGCCCTGTCGGGCGCCGCCTCGCGGCTGAACCGAATCCTCTCGTGGGCGATCGTCTCGGCCACCGTGAGCTTCGTCATCCGCCAGATCCAGGAGCGAGCGGGCTTCCTCGGGGCGGTGCTCGGCTTCCTCGGCGGCTTGGCCTGGGCTGCGGTCACGTTCCTCGTGCTGCCGATCCTGGTGATCGAGAACGTCGGGGTGGTCGACGCGCTGAAGCGGTCGGCCGGGCTGCTGCGAACCGCGTGGGGGGAGGGCCTGGCCGGTCACCTCGGCTTGGGCCTGATCGGCTTCCTGGCATCGCTGCCGTTCATCGCCATCGGCGCCGTCGGCATCCTGACCGGCGATGTCGCGCTCGTGGTCATCACCTTCGTGATCGCCGCGCTGGGCCTCGTCGCGGTGGCGGTCGTGATGTCGGCCCTGTCGGTCGTGTACCAGACCGCGCTGTACCGTTACGCCATCGGCCAGCCGGTGGCGGCGTACCGGACCGAGCTCATGCAGAGCGCGTTTCGGCCCAAGCGCCGCTAGCTCGCCGAAACGCGTGAGTTGACCGCACGTCGGGCGGTCAACTCACGCCAGAACGCTCAGCCCTTGCCGTTGCGGAGCAGCTTGCCCGGCAGGGGACCGTCGGGGCTGACCGTGTCGGAGCCGTCGCGGCGGATGACGGTGCCGTTGACCACTACGGCGTCGATGCCGGTGGCATCGGAGATGAGCCGGTCGGCTCCGGCCGGCAGGTCGCTGACGCGGCGCTTGCCGAGGTGGCCGATCTCGTCGGCGTCGAAGACGACCACGTCGGCGTGACCGCCGACGGCCAACGTGCCGCGGTCTTCGATCCCGAAGACCTGGGCCGGGCGCTGGGTGAGCATGTGCACGGCCTGCTCGAGCTCGAAGCTCTGCCGCTCCCGGACGAAGGTCGAGAGGAACTCGGTCGAGTACTTGGCGTCGCACAGCTGGCTCGCGTGGGCTCCGGCGTCCGACAGTCCGATCACCGTGTTCGGATCGTGCAGCAGCTCGTCGATCTCGTCGCGGTCGTGGTTGATGACGTCCTGGGTGATGCGCATGTCGAGATCGGCCTCGAGAGCCAGGTCGAGCACGTAGTCGACCGGGTCCCGACCCGCCTCGTCGGCCAGCTGCTGGACGTTGCCGCCCTCGAGCGAGGTGTCGAGCGGGTACCAGGAGATCTCGGTCCGGGCCCACCGGTCGCCGATCTTGCCGCCGTTGCCGGCCTTCTCCTTGAACTCGGCCCGCCAATCCGGATCGGCGTAATACGCTTTGCGGCCGTCCAGATCGCTCTTGCTGACCGGCTGGAAGCACTTCATCGCCTCGTAGATGAACGGCGCCTTCCAGCTCATCTCGAACTGGATCGGCTGGACCGCCACCTGCGGGTACACGGGCAGCCCCCGCTGAGCGATGGCGGCCGCCCGCTCGAGCTCCTTGCGGTGCGAGCCCGGCCCCCGAGCGCCGGCCAGCAGAGCGGTCCAGCTCACGTTGGCCCCGGTGCTCTCGGCGATCGTGGCGAACTCGTCGTGGCTGAGACCCTTGCCGACGGTGGCCTGCATGACCCCGCCGCCCTCCAACGCTTGGGCGATCTCGATGATCTCGGCTGTCTCGGCGAGGCGGCTCGGCACCGGCCGACCTCCGTAGCCGACGTGGGTGGCAGCCCGGCTGGTCGCGAACCCCAAGGCCCCGGCTTCGAGCGCCTCGGCCACCAGCCGGCGCTGGGCCGCGATCTCGTCGTCGGTGGCGGCCCGCTCGGTCGACTCCTCGCCCATGACGTACATGCGCAGCGCGGTGTGGCCGATCATCGCCGCCATGTTGACGGCGCAGCCGCCCGCGTCCAGCGCGTCGAGGTACTCGGGGAAGGTCTCGAACGGCCACTCGCCGAGGCCGGCCCGCAACGCTTCCACGCTCATGCCCTCCACGTTCTCCAAGGTCCGCATGATCAGGTCGCGATGCTCCGGTCGGGTGGGAGCTACCGAGAAGCCGCAGTTACCCATGACGATCGTGGTCACACCGTGCCACGGCGAGCAGCTGACCAGCGGATCCCACAGGATCTGGGCGTCATAGTGGGTGTGGATGTCGACGAAACCGGGACTGACGATGCGGCCGGCGGCGTCTATGGTCTCGCTGGCCTCGGCCGGTGCGTCGCCAAGCGCCACGATGCGCCCGTCGCTGACGCCCACGTCGCCCGGGCGGCGGGCGGCCCCGGTGCCGTCGACGATCGTGCCTCCGACGATCTTCAGGTCGTAGGTCATTGCTTCCCCCGGTGTGCTCGAGAACGATCCAGATCACGACGATCTGCTGACGTCAATCGTAGGCGGCCCCTTCCGCGGGAGCGAAGTGCTGGTACCGGAGTTCGGTCTCGACCGACGCCGTTGGTAAGACTGGGGCGATGGACTTCAATCTGTTCAGCTACTACACGCTCGGTCGGCGATCCGAGCTCGAGGCAGGCTTGGCCGGGCTCCGGGTCGACCTCTACCAACGCATGCTGGACGAGACGGCCCAGATCGCCCGCGCCGCCGATGAGGCCGGGTTCGCCGGCATGGGTCACCCCGAGCACCACCTCCAGATCGAGGGCTGCGAACCTTCGAACGACCTGGCGGCGATGGCCATGTTCCTCGGCCAGCACACCGAGCGGCTGAGGATCATCTCCTGCGGTTGGGTGTCGACCACCCACAACCCGCTGCGAGCAGCGGAGACGATCGCCACGCTCGACAACATGCTTCGCGGTCGCTTCGCGTTCGGGCTGGTTCGGGGCTACCAGTATCGGTGGGTCGAGAACTTCAAGGTCAGGCCGGAGCTGACTGCAGTCGGGCCGTGGAACAAGGACACGCCGGCCGACGACCTCAACCGGGAGTACTTCGCCGAGTACGTCG
>JAOTYQ010000568.1 GCA_029861725.1 Acidimicrobiia bacterium
CCGGCGGTCGCTGCAGTGCCGTTGGTGTCGGGGCCGTTGGTGTCGGGGCCCTTGGTGTCGGCGCCGTTGGTGTCGGCGCCGGTTGTCGCCGAGTCGGCGACGGTGGCCCGGGATGCCGCGGTCGTAGACCCCGCCGCCCCCGTATCGGTCGACGCGTCGCCGGCACAGGCCGCCGCCACGAGCAGCAGCCCGAGGACGAGCGGCCCGAGGGGGCGGCAACGACGTGCAATCATGAACCGGTTGTAGCCGATCGATGACACCGAGCGGCCGCGCCGAGCGGGTCGTCCGGTGATGTCGTGGAAGACCAGCGTAGGGCTCCGAGCTAGGCGGCGGCCTTCTCCAGGACGTGCACCCCGCAGGCAGAGGCGAGGCCGATCACGTGGGCCAACCCGACGTTCGCCCCCTCGATCTGGCGGTCGCCGCACTCGTCGCGGAGGTGCTGGCAGATCTCCCAGATGTTGGCGATGCCGGTGGCGGAGATCGGGTGCCCCTTCGACTGGAGCCCGCCCGAGACGTTGACCGGCAGCCGACCGTCGCGGCGTGGTGCCCCCGACTTGAAGAAGTCGACGGCGCCACCCTCCTCGCAGAGCTTCAGGTTGTCGTAGTGGACGAGCTCGGCCGTAGCGAAGCAGTCGTGCAGCTCGACGAGATCGAGATCGTCGGGCCCGACCCCGGCCTGCTCGTAGGCCTGGGTGGCGGCGTTGCGGGTCAGCGTGTTGACGTCGGGCAGCACCTGGCAGGCCTCCTGCCACGGATCCGAGGTGAGAACCGACGCCGACACCTTGACCGCTCGACGCTGCTGCTCGAGCGACAGCGTCTTGAGCTTTTCGCCGTTGGTCACGACCGCGGCCGCAGCGCCGTCGCAGTTGGCCGAGCACATGGGCCGGGTGTTCGGGTAGGCGATCATGACATCGTTCATGATCTGCTCGGTCGACATCGCCTTGGTGTAGGCAGCCAGCGGGTTGAGGGTCGAGTGCCCGTGGTTCTTCTCGCTGATCTGGGCGAAGAGCTCGAAGCTGGTACCGCCGTATTTGTGGCCGTACTCCATGCCGACCTGGGCGAAGACGCCTGGCATCGTGTTGGTCCCGATGCGACCGTCGGTGGTGGCGACGGCCCCGAACCGGCCCGATGGCTCGTAGACGTTGGCCTTCGACGCCGGCTTGCCTCCGCCACCGAGGAGGCCGGCTCCCGCGAGCTTCTCGACACCGACGGCGAGCCCCATGTCGCACTCACCGGCCTTCACCGCCATGATCGCAGTCCGCAGTGCGGTGGCACCGGTGGCACAGGCGTTGGAGACGTTGTAGACGGGGATGCCGGTCTGGCCCACCTGCTTCTGGAGCTGCTGGCCGATCGAGCCGCCGCCCATCAGGTTCCCGGCGGCCAGGATGCCGACGTCGGCCATCGTCACGTCACCGTCGGCGAGCGCGCCCATGACCGCCTCCGCCCCGAGGTCGACGGTGTCTTTGTCAGGGTGCTTGCCGAACTTGGTCATGTGGATCCCGAGGATCCAGATGTCGTCGCTTGCACTCATGGGCTTTCTCCTTTGCCGAGCTGTCGTTCGTCGAGATCGTTGCGGGGGTGGTCGGGTGAGGCGGCTCAGGCCGGCTCGTAGCCGAAGCCGATCGCTTCGGTGCCGTTGTCGTCGGTGCCGACGATGTAGGTGGCGAGCTTCACCGCCATGCCGAGCTTCACGTGATCGGCGTCGGGCGGGGTGTTGATGACGTTGCCCCGAACGCTGGTGCCGTCGCAGTCGACGACCCCGGCTACGAAGGGCACGTCGATGCCGGGGGCGGCGTGAGCGACGATGGTGAACGACGTGAGCACCCCTTCGTTTGGCACGACGACGGTCGTGAAGTCGGTACCGAAGCACGACGCGCAGGCGTTGCGGCGGTCGAAGTAGCGGGCCTTGCAGCTCGTGCACTCGTTGGCCTGCAGGTGGGGCTCGTCTCCGAGAACGAGATAGTCCACGAGTGGTATCTGCTCAACTACGTCGCTCACGTATCGATGGTTCCTTTCTCGTCGGTCACCGGCTCGTCGGTGACCGGATCGTTGGCCACGCCCGTCAGGGCGCAACTGGGAGGAGTCTCGCGCACCTCGACGGCGTCGACCAAGCCGATCGGTACCCGCCGAACGTTGCTGTGACTCTCGTCACAGTCGGGTCTCAGAGTGTCCTTAGGAACGCCGTCCACCCTGGGTCGTGGCAACCACACGGCGGACTCGATCCGCCCACCACGCAAGGAGACCTCCCATGTCCTCTACCTCCAGACATCTCCGACTCGGCATCGCCCTGGCGGCGGCCGCCACCCTGCTCGTTCCCGGTGTCGCCGGAGCGACCACCGCCGATGGCGATGGCGCCGCCTCCGAAGCGCAGGCGGTCGAGACCACCGAAGGGGCCGAGCACCGGCACCATCCCCGCCTGCGGCGGCTGTGCAATCGGGTGCCGCGGGTCGAGGAGCGGGCCAACCGGATCCTGGAGCGGATCAAGGGCGACGAAACCGTTCGGGGCTCGCTGGCGTGGCTCGACCTCAAGGCTCAGGAGGCACGCGACAACGATCGTCCCCAGCTGGCCACCGTTCTGGAGAACCGGAGGAACACCCGGGCCAAGGCCGTCGAGGTGATCGAGCTCCGCCTGGTCGAAGTGGAGACGATCCACCAGATCTGCATCGACCAGGGGTTCGGCGAATGACGCGACGACCACCTCGAGCACTGCTGTTCCTAGCCGTGCTGTCGGTCGCCGGGGTGGCGTGTGGCCCCCGCGACGCGACCTCGGCGACCGGAGGCGAACCGCCACGGGACCCCTCGAGCACGGCCGCCGAGGCTGCCACGGCGACCCAGGACACCTCGGACGCCCCGAGGACGACGGTGACCACCGGCGCCGAAGGCGGCACCGAGGCCGGGGCCGAAACGACAGCGCCAGCGAGCGACAGCACGGCATCTACCGGTGCCGACGCCGGGCCGGCGGAGGGAGACCTGGCCGAAGGCGATATCGAGGAGCTCGAACGGGTGCTCGACGACATCGACCAACTCCTGACCGACCTGGAGCTCGACCTCGACGGCGACTGAAGGCCCGCTGGAACCGACCGAAAGGAACCGATGACCGCAGCCGGGCGTGTGCTCATCGTCGAGGACGACGAGGCGGTCCGTGATGCGGTCGAGCGGGGCCTCGCCCTCAACGGGTTCACCGTCGGCTCGGTGCCCGACGCCGAGCAGGCCCTTGCCTCGGTGGCCAAGCGCCGCCCCGATCTGCTGGTGGTCGACGTCGGCCTGCCGGGGATGTCGGGCGTCGACCTGTGCACCCGATTGCGGCAGCTCGGCATCGACGTCCCGGTGCTGATCCTCTCGGCGCTCGACCAGGTCGGCGATCGGGTGGCCGGGCTGGAGGCCGGCGCCGACGACTATCTCGTCAAGCCGTTCGACCTCCAGGAGCTGACCCTCCGTCTCCAGGCCCTCTTGCGGCGCAGCGTCGCCGCCGAAGCGGCAGCGTCGGTCGCGCTGACTTGTGGGCCGCTGTGGATCGACCCTGATCGGCGGCTTGCGTCGCTCGACGGGGTCGCGCTCGAGCTGTCGAGACGGGAGTTCGATCTGCTGAGCGCATTCGCCACGAATCCGGGAATCGTGCTCAGCCGCCTCCGCCTGCTCGAGCTGGTGTGGGGCTACGACTTCGACTCTGAGACCAACGTGGTCGACGTGTTCGTCGGTTACCTCCGCCGGAAGCTCGAAGCGGACGGCCATCCCCGCATGATCCACACCGTCCGCGGGGTGGGCTTCGTGCTCAGGGCGCCCTGAGCGCCGGAGTACGATCGCTGCGGTGCGCCTCGCCACACGGACTGGACTCGCGGCGTTCGCCGCTGCCGTCCTCTCGCTGCTCCTGATCGTCACCCTGTTCCAGGCGATCGCCACCCGGGTGCTGTTCGACCGGGTCGATGCCCAGCTGCGGGATCGGGCCGAGACGGCGCCAATCCTGGCCGCGGTCGGCGAACGGCTCTCCCAGTCGGAGCTCAGCGGCACGATCGAAGGCGCCCGGGTCGCGGCCGATGGAAGGGTCGTCACGATCGGGTTGCTGCCCACCGGTCCGCTGC
>JAOTYQ010000569.1 GCA_029861725.1 Acidimicrobiia bacterium
CTGCAGGCGTGAGGTAGTTCGATCGGACGATGGCGGTGTTGCGGCCCGAGCCGCCGCCACCGACGTAGCCCTTGTCGAGCACGGCCACGTTCGTGATTCCGTGGTTGACGGCGAGGTAGTAGGCCGCGGCGAGGCCGTGAACTCCTGCGCCGATGATGACCACGTCGTAGGAGGAGGCCAGCTCGTGATGGCGCCAAGCTCTCGGCCAGCTCTCGCCGGTCAGGCCTCGCTTCAGCAGTCCGGCTGCCGAGTACCGGGCTGGAGCGGCTCGACCGGTCCCGTTGCCGCCGAACAACGACTTCATGGGATTCACACCGGTACCTCCACCCTGGCGCCCCTACCCGGCTCTTCCACCCAGCAGCTCCACCCGAGCAGCGTATGAGGCTGGAGAGCGGCTTTGAACGTCGAATACGAGCAGCGAACGCCGACGCTCCCGCCTTCGATCCGTTCGATCCGTTCGATCCGAGCGATGAGCCAGTGGACAGTACGCTTGGACGCGGAGCGAAAGGACGCATCGATGACTGACCGGACTGGCCCGGGCGACGGCGCGACGCCGCCCGGGCGCGACATCGACTCGGCGGAGGTCTGCCGGGCGGTTGGGATTCGAGCGCGAGAGCTACGGCAGGATCTCGGGCTGACGATGGCCAAGTTCGCCGAGCTCGCCGGCCTGTCGCTCGGGATGCTGTCGAAGATCGAGCACGGTCAGACTGCGCCGAGCCTGTCCACCCTCGTTCGCCTCGCGAGCGCGGCCAACGTGCCGGTCACCTCGTTGTTCCGGGGCCTGGACGAGGAACACGATCTCGTGATCGTCCGCAAGGGCGAGGGCCAGGAGATCCTCCATCAGGGAAGCAGCCCCAACCGGGTCTACCAGGACCTCGGATCGCTGCGGGGTCCGTCCCGAGTGGTCGAGCCGACGATGACCACGCTGAACAGCATCGACGAGGAGTTCCCGCTGTACCAGCACAGCGGCGTCGAGTTCATACACATCCTCTCCGGGTCGCTCGAGTACCAGTACGGAGCCAAGACCTTCACCCTTTTCGAGGGTGACACGATGCAGCTCCACGGTGAGGTGGCGCATGGCCCGGTGGCCGTCCCGGACGCCCCGGTGCGGTTCATCTCGATCAAGGTCTACCCCAGCTGATGGCCCTGGCCCATCCGCATCCGGATGGGCCCGAGCGCCCAGGTCAGTGACCGGCCTGCGGTTCCCAGCCCTCGAGCACGGGCGGCTTCCAGTCGTCGCCGACCGTCACGGGCTCGTCGACCCACGGGCCGCGATCCACCTGAGGGAACTTGCAGTGCATCGCCTTCAGCTGGATGCCGTAGGAGTTGCCTTCGGTGAGGTGCTTGATCAGTACCTTCCGGGCCAGCTCGTCCTCTCGGCCCTTCGGGATGTCGAAGTAGATCTTCAGGAACGAGTTCGAGTTGCGATCGAAGACGGCGGGCACGCCGTCCTCCTCGAGCAGGTGGATGTCCTCAAGCCAGTTCAGGTCCGCACCGGGCGTGGCCGCCACCAGGTCGACGTCCTCGACGAGGGAGCTGTCGTGCTGGTAGTCGAACGAGCGGCCGGCGAGCTGCTCGGCATCGATCGACATGGTCCGGGTGCCAGCATCGGGGGCGGCCATCTCAGCTCCCTCCTTCGTTGATGACGTGCTTGGCGAACATCTCCCGCATCTCGTCGACCGCGTTCTGCTCGGACACTCCGGGGATGTAGTCGGTCCCGCAAAGCGGGACCTTGGCCATCGCCGACGCCTCGTAGGTCAGTGCAGCCAGGTCCTCCGGCTCGAGCGAGTGGACGTCGGTCTTGCCACAGGCCCGGGCCAGCATCTGCACCTCCATCGTGAGGGTGATCAGGAAGTTGTAGACGCGCAGGGCCGCTTCGTCGACGTGGAGCCGCTTGCGCAGCTCGACGTCCTGGGTGGCGACGCCCACCGGGCAGCGACCGGTGTGACAGTGATAGCACTGGCCGGCCGGCACCCCGACGGTTCCCTCGTAGTCGGTGACGCCGGGGATCTCCTTGTTGCAGTTCAGCGCCATCAGGGCGGCGGAGCCGATGGCCACGGCCTTGGCCCCGAGGGCCAGGCACTTGGCGACGTCGCCGCCGTTGCGAATGCCGCCGGCCACGACCAGATCGACCTCGTCGGCCAGACCGACGTCCTCCAGCGCTCGACGTGCCTCGGGGATCGCCGCCATCAGCGGAATGCCGGTCTCCTCGGTGGCCAGATGGGGGCCGGCCCCGGTGCCGCCCTCGGCCCCGTCGAGGTAGATCGTGTCGGGCCCCCACTTGGCCGCCATGCGGACATCGTCGTAGACCCTGGACGCCCCGAGCTTGAGCTGGATCGGGACCTGGTAGTCGGTGGCTTCCCGGATCTCCTGGATCTTGAGCGAGAGGTCGTCAGGACCGAGCCAGTCTGGATGGCGGGCCGGTGAGCGCTGATCGATCCCGGCGGGCAGTGACCGCATCTCGGCGACCTGCTCGGTGACCTTCTGGCCCATCAGGTGCCCGCCTAGGCCGACCTTGCAGCCTTGGCCGATGAAGAACTCCACCGCATCGGCCAGCATCAGGTGATGGGGGTTGAACCCGTAGCGGCTCTGGATCACCTGGTAGAGCCACTTGGTCGACAGATCGCGTTCGGGGGGGATCATGCCGCCCTCGCCCGAGCAGGTGGCCGAGCCGGCCATCGAGGCGCCCTTGGCCAGCGCCATCTTGGCCTCGATCGACAGGGCGCCGAAGCTCATACCGGTGATGTAGATCGGGATGTCCAGCTCCAACGGCTTCTTGGCGAAGCGAGCACCGAGCACGGTCTTGGTCTCGCACTTCTCCCGGTAGCCCTCGATGACGAAGCGGGTGAGGGTGCCGGGGAGGAAGACGAGCTCGTCCCAATGAGGGATCTTCTTGAAGATCGAGAAGCCACGCATCCGGTACCGTCCGAGCTCGGACTTCACGTGGATGTCGTTGATGACGGTCGGGGTGAAGATCTGGCTCTGGCCGAGCACATCGGTTCTGGTGTTGACCGTCAACGCATCCTGAGCGGCCTGGGCTTCGGGGGTCTTGGCGGTGGTGTTCGGATCCACGGTTGTCCTCAGATGACGAGCTTGCGCTCGGATGGTTCCAGCGAGTCGTAGTTGTGCAGCTGCTTGCCGCAAACGAACTTGGTGAACGAGGGCGGATCGCCAAGGCCGTAGAGGGCGAACTTGCGCTGCAGGAATTCGTCGTCGGACTCGTCCCACTGCCCCTCGACACAGTCGACGCCGAGGGAAGCGACGGTACCGGCGACATAGATCGTCCCGTCGTACATCGAGTCCCCGAGACCGTGCCCGGCGTCGCCACAGATGACCTGACGTCCCCGCTGCATCATGAAGCCGGTGCTGATGCCAACGGAGCCGGTCACGATGATGGTGCCGCCCTTCTGGTCGATCCCGGTGCGGGCTCCGACGTCACCCTTGACGATGAGGTCGCCGCCCCGGAGGCCGGCGCCGGTCAACGATCCTGCTGACTTCTCGATGACTACCACGCCCGACATCATGTTCTCGGCACAGGACCATCCGACCCGGCCGTCGATCCTGACCTCGGGCCCGTCGATCAGACCCACGGCGTACCAGCCCGGTGAACCCATGAAGTGCAGCTTGCACCGGGTGAGAATGCCGACGCCGAGCGAGTGCTTGGAGCCCGGATTCTCGATCGTGATGTCGTCGATGCCATTCTCGAAGAGCAGATGACGGAGCTGCATGTTGATCTGCCTGGTCGACAGCTCCGTGGCATCGAACCGGGCCGCGTTCCCGTCGATCTCGGCGTTGTCCGGCAGCTCGGCATCGGGCTCGACGAGACCCCGTGCGTCGTAGGTGATCGAGCTCCCTCTCGCTAGCCCAGTCACGCCGCCCCCTGTCGCGTACGCGAGTTGCGAAGCAACTCGAGGTGCCCGCAGGGCACACGTGGCGAGTTGCGAAGCAACTCGAGGTGCCCGCAGGGCACACGTGGCGAGTTGCGAAGCAACTCGAGGTGCCCGCAGGGCACACGTGGCGAGTTGCGAAGCAACTCGAGGTGCCCGCAGGGCACACGTG
>JAOTYQ010000570.1 GCA_029861725.1 Acidimicrobiia bacterium
AATCGCTCCGATACCGGTAGGCTGCAGAAAACGGACGGGCATCCGATGCCCGCCATCTCTCGCGAGGTCAGCTGCCAGTTTCCGGCTCCCCAGCCTGCCGCTCCCCGCCTGGTCCGAGCGGCGCCCCTGTCTGGGTGGTCGAAATCTGGGATCTGACCCGCGGTTGCACGAGGCGAACGTCGCCCGTGCCCACAATTCAGAACCCAAGGAGTTCCCCTATGACGGAAGCTGTTTCCGTTTCCGGGACGGTCACCAGCGGTGACGGTCCCGACCTGTACCTGGAGACCGGTCGCCTGGCCGGTCTGGCTGGCGGCTCGGTGCTCGCCCGCCTCGGCGAGACCAGTGTGCTCGCCACCGCCACCGGCGCCAGCACGCCCCGCGAAGGCATCGACTTCTTCCCCCTCACCGTCGACGTCGAGGAGCGGAGCTACGCCGCGGGCAAGATCCCCGGTTCGTTCTTCCGCCGTGAAGGCCGGGCCGCCGACACCGCCACGCTCACCTGTCGCCTGATCGACCGTCCGCTGCGTCCGTCGTTCCCCGACGGCTACCGCAACGAGACCCACGTCGTGATCACGGTCATGTCGGCCGACCAGGAGCACCCGCACGACGTGCTCGCCATCAACGCCGCGTCGGCGGCCCTGATGGTCTCGAACGTCCCGTTCAGCGGCCCGATCGGGGCCGTTCGCCTCGCCTACACCGCCGAGGGCGAGTGGCTACCCCACCCGACCTACGCCGAAGGCGACGAGTCGTCGTTCGAGATCGTCGTGGCCGGCCGCCAGCTCGACAACGGCGACGTGGCCGTGATGATGGTCGAGGCCGGCGGCACGGAGCACTCGTGGACCAACTACTCCAACGGTGCCCCCAAGGTCGACGAAGACGCGCTCGCCACCGCGCTCAAGGAGTCCGAGCAGTACATCAAGGAAGCCATCCAGCTGCAGCTGGAGCTCGTCGACGCCGCCGGCGGCCCCAAGCCCACGATGGAGTTCCCGACCCTCAGCGACTACACCGACGAGCAGATGGCCGCCGTCACCGCCGCCGCCGAGTCGAAGCTGGTCGAGGTGATGAGCATCGCCGACAAGACCGAGCGGGGCGACGCCGAGTCGGCCCTGCGCGACGAGGTGATCGAGGCCCTGCTCTCGCAGTTCGCGGGCGGCGCTTCATCATCCGACGAGGTGGCCCTCGCCACCAAGCAGCTCAAGGCCGCGTTCCGGAGCCTGTCGAAGGCGATCGTGCGCCGACGGATCGTCGAGGACAACGTCCGCATCGACGGGCGCCGCTCCGACGAGATCCGCTCGCTGTCGGCCGAGGTCGGCGTGCTGCCACGGGTCCACGGCTCCGGGCTGTTCCAGCGGGGCGAGACCCAGGTGCTGAACGTCACCACGCTCGGCATGAAGAGGATGGATCAGATGATCGACGGCATCGATCCCACCACCCGCAAGCGGTACCTCCACCACTACAACTTCCCGCCGTTCTCCACCGGTGAGACGGGCTTCATGCGAGGCCCGAAGCGCCGCGAGATCGGCCACGGCCTCCTCGCCGAGCGGGCCCTGGTTCCGGTGGTCCCCTCGCTCGAGGAGTGGCCCTACACCCTCCGGCTCGTGTCAGAGGTGCTGTCGTCGAACGGGTCGACGTCGATGGCCTCGGTGTGCGGGTCGACGCTGTCGCTGATGGACGCCGGCGTACCGATCAAGGCCCCGGTGGCCGGCATCGCCATGGGTCTGGTCTACGCCGAGGGCAAGTACACGCCCCTGACCGACATCCTCGGCGCCGAGGACGCGTTCGGCGACATGGACTTCAAGGTCGCCGGTACCGCCGACTTCGTCACCGCCCTCCAGCTCGACACCAAGATCGAAGGCATCCCGGCCGAGGTCCTGGGCCAGGCCCTCAACCAGGCCAAGGACGCCCGGTTGCAGATTCTCGAGGTGATGGCCGGTGCCATCGCCGAGCCCCGGCCCGACGTGCGCGAAGGCGCCCCGAAGATCGTCTCGTTCGAGATCCCGGTCGACAAGATCGGCGACGTGATCGGCCCCAAGGGCAAGGTCATCAACTCGATCCAGACCGAGACGGGAGCCGACATCAGCGTCGACGACGACGGCGTGATCGGCACGGTCTCGATCTCCGCCACCGAGAAGGAGGTTGTCGACGAGGCAGAACGCCAGATCCGCCTCATCCTCGATCCGCCGACCGCCGATGTCGGCGAGACCTACGCCGGCCGGGTGGTCAACATCACCAAGTTCGGTGCCTTCGTCAACATCCTCCCCGGCCGCGACGGCCTGCTCCACATCTCCAAGATCGGTGGGGGCAAGCGGATCGACAAGGTCGAGGACGTGCTCGAGCTCGGTCAGGAGGTCGAGGTCGAGGTCGAGGACATCGATCCCAACGGCAAGATCTCGCTGAAGATCGCCGGCGAGGAAGGAAGCTCGGGCGGAGGTGGCCGCGGCGGACGCGAGTCCGGCGGCCGATCCGAGGGCCGAGGCGGTCGCTCCGCCACCGCCGTGGCTGAGCGCACCGAGGTCGACGCCGACGCGGTCGAGCTGTCGTTCGAGTCCGACTTCGAGGTCGAGGGCTTCGGCGACCTAGGGCCCGAAGGGGCACCGCTCGTCGTCGAGGACGACCGGGGACGCAACCGCCGCCGCGGCGGCGGTGGTGGTGGAGGAGGCCGGAGTCGAGGTCGCGGCCGTCGCCGGGACTGAGCCCTCAGGCGCACCCGCGTCTTCATGAACTGACAGCAGGAACCTGACGGTCCCGTCGTAGGTGTGAGCACCGCGACGGGACCGCTCGCGTCAACGGAACGAGTCGAGCAGATCGAACACGGCGGTCCCGTCGGCGGTCGCGGCCAGAATGTGGCCCTCGCCGGGGACGATCGCCAGCTCGGCATCGCCACCGAGCCCCTGGAGGGTCGCAGCGGCTTCCTCGGCCGCTTCGAGCCATCCGCTGTCGTTCTCACCGACGAACAACCGGATCGGGACGCCGGTCAGCTCTTCGAGGGCCTCCCTGTCGGCCTCGCTTTGGGGGAATCCGGGAAAGACCACGATCGACCGCACCCGGTCGGGGTTCTCGGCGGCGTACCGGAACGAGCTGATCCCGCCGTTGCTGATCCCGGCGACGTGGGGTGCACCGCCTTCGAGCATCACCCACGACTCGATCCAGTCGACCAGTGGCGGTAGCAGGACCTCGCTCCCCTGAAAGTAGAGCTCGCCGTTGGGGGCGGCGGGGCTGACGACCACCCAACCCCGCCTGGCGGCCTCGGTGGCGTAGGTGCGCTCGACGATCGAGCGGGTCAGGCCCAGGTCCTGGCCACCGGGTGGCAGCGCCAGCAGCAGCGGCGCCTCGGCCCCGGGCTCGAAGCCCTCGGGGGTGACGGTGACGTAGTCGACCACGGTGCCGTCGATCTCGACTCGCCCGCTGGCCACCCCGCCCGGCTCGATCGCCGGCAGGTCGCTGTCCGCATCCACGCCCGAGGCCCTGTCGTCGGCGGCCGACGTCGCTGCTGGCTCGTCCGCCGCGGGTTCGTCGTCGGAGGATCCGTTGGCTCCTGAGCAGGCGGCGAGCAGGACGAGCACGCCGAGGCCAAGAACCCGTCCGAGCCGGCTCGTGCGCCGTTGCCTGCTAGAAGCCATGCTGCTGGGAACCGCGTGCGCCCACTCCGACTTCCACCTGCGGCCGGCGCTCAGGGGCCGGGGCCGTCGGCGGCCTCGCGCCGATCGGCGGCGATCTCGGTTGCCAGGCGTTGGAGGTGGGAGGCCCAGTACGCCTCGTAGGGCCGTATCCACCGCTGATAGATCTGCTGGATCGGCACCACGTCGAGGTGGTTGATCCTCTCCCGACCCTTGGCCTCGACCCGCACGAGCCCGGCCCGTTCCAGGGTCTTCAGGTGCTTCATCACCCCGTGACGGCCGAGCTGCTCGAACGCTGCGCACAGCGTCGTGGTGTTCTTCGGCCCGTCCCGCAGCTCATCGAGGATCGCCCGCCTGGTCGGATCGCCGAGCGCTCGCCACACCGGATCGAGATCGACGGCGTCACCGCCGGCGGGACTGCTGCGTGCTTGCTTGGCCGCA
>JAOTYQ010000571.1 GCA_029861725.1 Acidimicrobiia bacterium
GGCCGGAGGCCAAACTCCGGGTGAGGCGCTCCGCGCCGAACACTAGGTCCTTGCAGTCAACGGATCGACACTCGGTTGTCGATGAGCGGGAGAGGTTTGGCCGGAGGCCAAACTCCGGGTGAGGTCCACTCGGGTGGCGCGGCGGTCAGGTGATGTCGCGCAAGTCAAGCACGAGCGCCGATGCCGAGAGGAATACGAGCACCCCGACCGTCAGGTAGGCGAGTGGCACCAGCCGGGCGGCGTCGAGGCGGACCGTCCGGCCAGGCCGAGCCCGATTGAGGACCGCTTCCAGACCGGCCACAAGCGCGTGGGAGCCGTCGAGCGGCGGCAGTGGCAGCAGGTTGACGACACCCACTGCACACGACAGGATCCCGAGCCAGCGGAGGCTGGTGGCGGTGCCGTTGTCGACGGCCCACCCGGACACTTGCGCCTGGGCCACCGGTGACAGGAACCGCACCGGCGCTTCGGTCGCTCCGGACGTATCGGACAGCGACGCGACGTAGGGCCCGATGCCCGATGCCCAGATCCAGAGCGCCTCGGCGGTACCGGCAACGACGAACCACAGGTCGGCTCCAGCGGAGCGCAGTGCGGCCGGGAGCGATGCGCCCTCGAGCAGCGCCGCGGCTGCGAACACGGCCACCGCCGTTGCCAGGTTCACGAGCGGACCGGCGAGGATCGTGGCCAACCGGCCACGATGGCTCGCCGACCGGTAGGTGCCGTGTTCGGGGAAGCCGCTCGGCAGCGTCGACGACGGCGTCATGCCGTGGAGCTTGACGTAGCCGCCGAGGAAGAGGACCTTGACGCCGTACCGGCAGCCGTCGCGCTCGATCGAGCAGACCTCCGGACCGAAACCCCAGAAGTACTCGGTCGGGATCATCCCCACCCGTCGTGCGACCAGCAGATGACCGGCCTCGTGGGTGGCGATGACGATGCCGAGGAAGACGAGCAGCACGAGACCGCTCGGTGCCAGCCAGGCGAGAGCGGCCATCGAAGCCAGCGCCAGCGCGCCCCAGCGAACGGAGAACCGCAGACCGGCCGGCGGCTCGTCGCTCCGCTTCGTATCGTCCTCCACCCGCCCGTCGCCTCCCGCTCATCACCCGAGAAATCACTCCAAGTGAAGGGAACCACATTACGTGGCTACTGGGAAGGCTTCGGGTCTAGCTCCCGTAGGAGCCATATTGCCCCTTGTAGAACACCATCGGAGCTGCATCGGCGTCGGTCACCTCGAGCACCAGTACCCGCCCGATGACGAGGTTGTGATCACCGGTGCGGACCACCTCGTGGATTCGGCAGTCGATCATGGCGTGGATGCCGGGCAGCACCGGGGCACCGCTCATCGGGGCCGGCTCGACGTCGACACCGTCGAACTTCGTCTCCGACTTCGAGGCCATCACGCCGCACAGCTCCTGCTGGTCATTGGCGAGCACGTTGACGCAGAAGTGACCGGCAGCCTCGATCGGCGGCCAGCTCCCGGACTCGGTTCCCAGGAAGAAGCCGACCAGCGGCGGATCGAGCGAGATAGATACGAACGAGCCGATGGCGACCCCGACCGGCCCATCTGGCCCCGTGGCGGTGACCACGGTCACCCCGGTCGGGAAGTGGCCGAGAACCTGACGGAAATCGCCGGAGTCGATCACCGGTTCGCTGCTGTCGACGCTCATGGGGGGAGAACCTCTTTTCTGGCCCGTGGCTTGTTCTTCTGGCCCGTGGCTTGCCCTACCGGGTAGCGCGTTTCGGCCCGGCGGAGCCTAACCCAGGCCCAGCGCTGCGAGACAGCCGGGGACTGTCGAGCTCAGTTGCCCGATTCGAGGCGGAGCCCTTCGGCTGCCCCGATGATGGTCACGTCGGTCCCGGCCGCTCCCTGGATCCGTTTGACCGTCGCTCGTACCCACGCGTCGTCGTGACCAGGGTCATGGTGGAAGAGGACGAGCCGGCGAGCGCCGCTCCGTCGGGCGAGCTCGAGAGCGTACTCAGGGGTGCAGTGGCCCCAGTCGGATCGCTGCTGGAACTCCTCGTGGTCGAACTGAGCGTCGTGCACCAGGATGTCGACGTCCCGGCACGCCTCGACCAGCGAATCGGCGACGTCGAGCGAGCCGTCCATCGGCTGCTGATGGTCGCTGATGTAGGCCAGCGAGCCCGATCCGACATCGATCCGGTAGCCGTTGGTCGGCCCGATGTGGGGGACATCGAAGCACTGCACGGTGGCCGACCCGACCTGGATGACCTCGTCGGTGGCGTCTCGGAAGGTCACGTCACCGGGCAGCTGGTCGATGGCGACGGGGAACACCGGCGGGCGCACGAACCGGGTGAACTCCGTTTCGAGCGTGCTGCCGTTCTGGCGCGGACCCACGATTTCGAGCGTGGCCCCCTCGCCGAGGAGCGGCCGGAAGAACGGCGTGCCTTGGATGTGGTCCCAGTGGAGGTGACTGATCAAGGCCGTCGCCGCGAAACCGTTCGACTGGCCGCGATCGTCGAGGTCGCGACCGAGATAGCGCAGGCCGGTGCCGAGATCACAGATGATCGGCGGCTCGTCGGGGACCTCAACGAGGACACACGCGGTGTTGCCACCGAATTCTCGTGTGCTATCGCAGGAGCACGGGGTCGAGCCACGTACTCCGTAAAAGGTGGCACTCAACATCTCGTGGCAACAACTCCTTGGCGGGCTCGGGTCCACAGCGGATAACAGGTCCACGCTGACCTGGACACCGGCCCGCAAGGGGCCTCCAACCGGTCATGGCAGGGTAGTACGTCCCCCGAGAATGGTGAAGAGACTGTGAACAAGGTCTCAAACCCGAGCAACGCGCGCCGGGAACTCGACGACGTCGGTCCTTCGCCCTAGCCTCTGATGACCGGCCAGCCCAACATCGGCGAGCCCAACATCGGCCAGCAAGGAAGGGGAGTCGGGACGTGACCACACCGGCGCCTGCGACGACCGACCGACGAGCCTTGCCCGACGGGCTCGTGGCGGTGGTCAAGCGTGACTGCCCGACTTGCGTGCTGGTGGCTCCAGTCCTCGACGAGCTGACCACCCGGGGCTGCTCCCTCACCGTGTACTCCCAGGACGATCCAGCCTTTCCCGAAGGCTTGCCGAACGTGATGGACGACACGTCGCTCGAGGTGTCCTGGCACCACGACATCGAGACGGTGCCGACCTTGCTGAGGGTCGAGCACGGCGATGAGGTCGACCGAATCGTCGGTTGGTCACGCGACCAATGGGAAGGGTTCACCGAGCAGGCAGGGCTCGGCACGGAGCTGCCGGCGCAACGGCCGGGTTGCGGCTCGCTGTCGGTCGACCCGTCGCTGACCGATGAGCTGCTCGCTCGGTTCAGGGGATCGACGCTCCGTGGCCGGCGGGTGGAGCTCGCAGCGCTCGAAGACGAGATGGAAGCCGCCTTCGACCGTGGCTGGTCCGACGGCCTCCCGGTCGTCCCGCCAACCGAGAGCCGCGTGTTGAGGATGCTCGAAGGCACCAGCCGAGCGCCCGACGAGGTCGTTGCGGCGGTCCCCCCCGACCTGGCCGAGGTCACGGTCGAGCAGGTCGCGGTCAACGCAGTGCTCGCCGGTTGCAAGCCCGAGTACCTACCGGTGGTGCTCGCCGCCGTCGAAGCCGGTTGCACCGACGAGTTCAACCTGCATGGTCTGCTGGCAACGACCTACTTCTCCGGCCCGATCGTGATCGTCAACGGCCCCATCGCCGAACGCATCGGCATGAACAGTGGCAACAACGTGCTCGGACAGGGCAACCGGGCGAACCTGACGATAGGTCGTGCCCTCCAGCTCGTCGTTCGCAACCTGGGCGGCGGTCGCCCCGGCGAGCAGAACGGTCGGCCCGGCGTCGACATGGCGCTGATGGGCTCGCCCGGCAAGCTCGGATTCTGCTTCGCCGAGCGGGAGACAGACTCCCCGTTCGAGCCCCTCGCCGCGGAACACGGCCTGCCGCCGGGAACCGACGCCGTTACCCTCTTCGCCGGCCAGGGCCCGACCGCCATCGCCGACCAGCTGTCCCGCACCCCGGAGTCACTCGCCCGTTCGATGGCCGCAGTCCTCAGAGCA
>JAOTYQ010000076.1 GCA_029861725.1 Acidimicrobiia bacterium
CGGTGGCGACCCCTCCGAGATCCGTCGTTCCATGCTGATCTTCGCCACCATCGGTCCCGATGCTCGCAATGAAGACCTGGCCCTGCAACGCTTCCTCGACATGATGGCGCCCGAAGGATCGGGCATCACCGTCGAGGATGCCGTCGCCGCTGGACACGGGCCATGGCGGGGGAGCATCGAGCAGCTCGTCGACCACGTCGGCCAGCTGGGAGAACTTGGCCTCCAGGAGGTCGTCTTCGAGCACTTCTGCCACGAGGACGACACGATTCCCACGTGGATCGCCTCCGAGATCAAGCCCTGGCTCGAAGCCCTGTAGGAGCCGGCCGTCGACCGAGTTCGGACGCGGATCCGACAAGGCTGGGCGTGCGGCCGTCGGCAAGCCTAGAATCTGACTCGACTCAACTTCCTGCTCGAAGGGGATATGTTCCATGGCCGAAACCATCAAGAAGCGCTCAGCAGCGGTTGCTCCCCGCGGCATCAACCATCTCGTGCTCAACGTGCGCGACATGGAAGAATCGCATCACTTCTGGGCGGACCTGCTGGGCTTCAAACAGGTCGGGAAGCTCAAGCCCCGCGAAGACGGCATCCCCAGCATGAACATGCAGTTCTACAGCGGCCTGGACCAAGACGACGACGTCAACCACCATGACCTCGCCCTCGTGCAGCGGGATGGCCTGCAGGAGCCTCCCGACGAATGGAGCATGTTCGCTGGTACCTCCGCGGTCAATCACATCGCCATCACGTACCCCGACCGGGAGTCGTGGCTCGAGCAGGTGCAGTACCTGAAGGAGCGCGGAGTCAAGATGAACTTGCGGGTCGACCACGGCATGACCCACAGCGTCTACATCAACGACCCGAACGGGTACGGCGTCGAGGTGCTCTACGAGTTGCCGAACGAGGTCTGGGAGCACGACATCGACGGCGCCCTCAACTACGCCAAGGTCTTGCCGGACGAGGAGCTCCTCACCGACACCACCGAGTACGAGACGAAGTTCAGCTGAACGCTCGTGACCGTTGCGACGGCCCCGGCGGCCGAGAACCCGGGTGGCATTGGGCGGGCGCAGCGACTGGAGGCTGAGGTCATGACGGCTCGTAGCCTCGAGCCGTACCTCGGTGTGCTGTCGCCCGCAGAGTTGGCCGATTTCGGCGAGCTCGTCGAGACGACCCGCAACGCCATCGACATGTGAGGGGACTCCGGCATGAGCATTCTTGGCAACCGTGTCGTCAGGCGCGAGGACACCGCCTTCCTGACCGTCGGCGGGTCGTATGTCGATGATCTCGACCTCGACCGCGCGCTCCACCTCGTGTACGCGCGCTCGATCGTCGCCCACGGCAGGATCACGGCGATAGACGTCGACGACGCACGATCTTCCCCCGGTGTCGCCGCCGTGTTCACCGCCGCCGACATCGCCGAGATGGGCTTGGCGCCCAACGTGCTCCCCGTCTTTCCCGAGGAGATGCGCCGACCGTACATCGCCGGTGACATCGTCCGTCACGTCGGACAGCCGGTGGCGGCCGTCGTGGCCGAGACCCGCGAGCAAGCGGTCGACGCCGCCGAGCTTGTCATCGTCGACTACGACACGCTGCCGCCCGTGCTCGACCTCGAGCAATCGGCGACCGACGAGGTGCTGCTGTTCCCCGACCACGGGACCAACGTCGTCAACCGCATGCACTCCGATCGACAGGCCGACTTCTCCGCCTGCGAGGTGGTCGTCACCGAGCGGATCCGTAACCAGCGCCTCACCGCCGCACCGATCGAGCCACGCACCGGGGCCGCGTGGTGGACCGACGACGGTCGACTCGTCCACTATTCCGCCTGCCAAGGCGCCCACCCCACCCGAGATCTCCTGGCTCGGATCTTCGATCTCGAGCCCGAGCGAGTCCGGGTCGTCGTGCCCGACGTCGGCGGCGGTTTCGGGGCCAAGTCCCGGACCTATCCCGAGGAGCTGATCATCGGCTACTACGCCCGGGCGCTTGGGCGCCCGGTCCGCTGGGCCGAGACGCGAAGCGAGAACGTGGCGGCCATGCCCCAGGGGCGGGGGCAGCTCCAGCACGCCAAGATCGGTGGCACCCGCGACGGGCGGATCACGGCGTATCAGCTCGACGTCTTCCAGGATGCCGGCGCCTACCCGATCATCGGGGCCGTGCTGGCCGGGATGACCCAGCGAATGCTCACCGGCACCTACGACATCACCAACGTCGGCTTCAACGCCACGACGGTCGTAACCAACAAGGTCTCGACCACGGCCTACCGTGGCGCCGGCCGACCCGAGGCGACGGTCGCCATCGAGCGGATGATCGACCGATTCGCCGACGAGATCGGCAGGGACCCAGCGGAGGTTCGCTACAAGAACCTGATCCCGAGATTCACCGAGCCGTACACGACCGGCATCGGCACCGTCTACGACGTCGGCGACTACCCCGAGGCGCTCCGCCTGGCCCTCGACGCGGTCGGCTACGACGACCTGCGGGCCGAGCAGACCCGCCGGCGGGACGACGAGGATCCCATGCTGCTCGGTGTGGGGATCGGGATGTACGTGGAGATCACGGCGGGAGGACCCGGCGGGGAGTTCGGCTCCGTCGAGCTCCAGCCCGACGGTCGGGTCCGGGTCGTCAGCGGGAGCACTCCCTACGGGCAAGGCCACGAGACCACGTGGGCGATGATCGTCGCCGAACGCACCGGTATCCCCATGGACCAGATCGACGTCATCCACGGAGACACCGACCAGGTGGAACGAGGAGGGCTGACCGTCGGCTCCCGCTCGGTGCAGTTGGGCGGATCGGCCATCGCCGCCGCCAGCGGCCAACTGGTCGAGCGGGCCCGGGCGGTCGCCGCCGAGCTGATGGAGGCCGCGGTCGACGATGTCGTGCTCGACACCGACGCCGGAGCCTTCCACGTCGTCGGCAGCCCGGCCGTCAACACGCCGTGGGCCAAGGTGGCGGCGACGCTGGACGAGGCGATGCTCGAGTCTCACGACTTCACCGCCGAGATGCCGACCTTCCCATCGGGGGCCCACGCAGCGGTGGTCGAAGTCGACCGGGAGACCGGGGCCACACGCCTCGTGCGCATGATCGCAGCCGACGACGCCGGCACGATCATCAACCCGTTGCTGGCCGAGGGGCAGATCCACGGCGGCCTGGCCCAGGGAATCGCCCAAGCGCTGATGGAGGAGATCCGCTACGACGACGACGGCAACCTCCTGACGACCAACTTCATGGACTATCCCGTCATCTCGGCAGCCGAGTTGCCGATGTTCGAGACCGTGCACCTCGAGACCCCGACCTGGGTCAACGAGCTGGGGGCGAAAGGGGTTGGCGAGTCCGGCACGGTCGGCTCGATACCGGCCGTCTACAACGCCGTCATCGACGCCGTCTCCCACCTCGGTATCCGTCACCTGGAGACGCCGCTGACACCGGAGACGGTGTGGCGGGCCATCGCCGATCGCTGACGATCGTTGATGTCGACGCCTCAGCGATTCAGGCGGGCACCAGGCGAACCGGCAGGGTGGCCGGCCCGTGCAGGGTGTTGTTCACCATCCACCGCGGGTGCCCGGCTGGCTCGAAGCGAGCCACCCGGTCCGCGAGGTGCGAGAGGAGCGAGTGGGCCTCCAGCCGAGCCAGGTTGATCCCGACGCACAGGTGGATGCCGCGCCCGAAGGCCAGCTGGTCGGTCGGGTTGCGGGTGACGTCGAAGCGGTCCGGGTCGACGAAGCGCCGCTCGTCCCGGTTGGCCGAGCCGTACATGATCAGCACTCTCGTCCGGGCCGGGAGCCGAACCTCACCGAGGGAGAGGTCGGCGGTCGTGACCCGAGTGAAGAACTGCACCGGCGCGTGGAGTCGCAGCACCTCGTTGAAGGCGCTGGGGATGAGCGCTCGGTCCGCCCGCACCAGATCCCATTGCTCGGGATGGCGAGCGAACAGGTGGACCGCCGAGCCGAGGGCGTTCACCGTCGTGTCGATCCCGGGCCAGGTGTAGGCAGCGACGCTGCCAGCCATGCCGAGCTCGCACAGCTCCTCGCCCTTGCCGCCGGGGGCCAGGTGCGGGCAGGCGTCGTCGGTCCTGGTCTGGAGCTCGTCTAGCGCTTCCACCCCGTCGAGCAGGCGGTCGCCGGTCGGACCGAAGAGGTTGAAGGCGCGCTCGGCCAGCTCGGGGTAGGCGTCGCGGCCGTCGGGCGGCAGCCCGACGAGATCGCTGACAACGGTCAGGCTGTAGGGGCGGGCGAGATCGGCCACGGCGTCGATGGTCTCGGCCATCGTGACGGCCTCGGCGAACCGGGCGGCCGTCGCATCGATCGCCGGTCCGTCCCGACCGAGGGCAGCGACCGAGAGCTGGTCCATCAGCGGCTTGCGGAACCGGTCATGGAGCGGTGGGTCCGACGTCAGGATCGAGGTCGACATCGAGTTGTTCACCTGATCGGCGACCGCTACTCCGTCGGCCGATGAGTAGGTCTTCCAGTCGGCGAGGGCGGCACGGACCTCAGCGAAACGGGGCAGCGCAACCAAACCGGGCTGTTCCAGCCACACGACCGGGCCGAGCTCGCGGAGCCGGCGGTAGCTCGGGTAGGGATCGGCGAGGACGGCGTCGTCCCACAGGTTCTCATTGCTGAGTTGGCAGGAGATCGGGCCCGCCGCCGTCATGACAGGTACCCCACCGATCTCACGCTACTCCCGCGACTGTATCTCTGTCAGGCGATCGGCCGGTACGCGGCACTCGACGTCGGCTCGCTCTTCCTGGAGCAGCATCGCCGCTCGGGAATCGCGGTCGCCCCAGCCTCGGCCGTCCGCCTCGGTGAGCTCCTGCAGCGTCAGGTTGGCCAACCGCATCGGGACGCCCAACTCGTGTCCGAGCTCGCAGGCGAGGGCGACGTCCTTGCGAGCCAACCTCAGGGCGAAGTCCGCCGGCTCGAACCGCCCCGGCAGGTAGTTCCGGGCGAGCGAGTCGAAGGTGCGGCGACGGCCGAGGGCGCCGTGGCGGACGGCCTCCCAGAGGCGGTCGGGCTCGACGCCGGCCTTGACGCCCAGGGAGAACGTCTCGGCCAGGGCGGTCTGGATGACGTAGCCGCTGCAGTTGTGGACGAGCTTGGCCACCGCTCCGGCTCCGATCGGCCCGATGTGGTGCACCTCGTCGCTGAAGACCGAGAGCATGGCCCGCCACCGCTCCAAGGCCGTCTCGTCACCCCCGACCCAGACCGCCAGCCGACCCGACGCCGCTCCATCGGGCCCACCGCTGACCGGGGCGTCGAACACGTCGACGCCGACCGGCGACAGGACGTCGGCGATCCTGCGGATCATCGACGGGGCGTTCGTGCTCAGATCGAAATAGGCCAGACCGTCGTGGGCGCCCTCGGCGAGTCCCGCGGAACCGAGCGCGACCCGCTCGACTTCGGCCGGACCGGGCAGCGACGTGAGCACGACATCGCAGCGCTCAGCGACCTCGCGCGGCGCATCGGCCCACTCGGCCCCACCGGCCAGGAGCCGGGCCGCGGCCGATCGGTCGAGGTCGTGGACCACCAACGGCCGCCCGGCCGACTGGATGTTGCTCGCTATCGGGCCGCCCATGGTGCCGAGACCGATGAAACCGATGATCTCATGGAGCTCCGCGCCCACGGTTTCGGAATCGGTCATTGGTCGAACACGTCGGCCGCCACCCGGCCGGCGTTGACCGCGCAGGGCCAGCCAGCGTAGAACGCGACGTGGGTGATCAGCGCCTTGAGCTCCGGCTCGGTGACGCCATTGTCGAGGGCGCGGCGGAGATGCCCCCGCAGCTCCTCGGTTCGGTACAGCGCAGCCAGCATCGCCACCGTGGCCAGGCTTCGGTCGCGTTTGGACAGGTCCGGGTTCTCCCACACGTCGCCGAACAGGACATCGTCGCGTAGGCGACCCAGCTCGGGGAGGACGTCGTACACGGGCATTCTGTTGCTGTCGTCAGTCACCCGCCGAGCGTAGTTGTCGCCATCACCAGCCGGCATGCGGCCAGCAGTGCCGGCCTGGAGCGGTGGCAGCTCTTCGAGCCGCCTCCGGGTGTCAGCGGTTGGGCGGTTCGACCAGAACGACCACAATTGTCGCGAACGATTTTCCTGCTCCTTAGTTCCTGAACATTGGGTGTCCTGGTGCCGGTGGTTGGGTGGGCCGTTGAGCGGCCATATGCGTCCCGGGAGCAACGATGGGGGAGACGCCGATGAAGACCTGGATGCGACTTCTGGCTGTGTTCGCTGCAGGGCTGTTGGTCGCCGCGGCCTGTGGTGGCGACGACGATGATACGACCACCGCCGACGACGAAACGGCGACGACCGAAGCAGCCGCTGCCGACGACAGCGACGAAACGTCCGCCGACGACGCGTCGGAGGAGGGAGCCGGCGACGAGGAGATGGAGGACGAGGCAGCAGGCGGTTTCGCTCCCGCCTCCCCCGAGTGCGTCGCTCCGGCCGACGCTGGTGGGGGCTGGGACTTCACCTGCCGTTCTATCGGCAGCTCTTCGAGGATCTCGGCCTGACGTCGAACGTCGTGTGACCAACCAGCCAGGAGGAGGTGGCGGCGTGGCGTTCAGCGACATCGCCGCCAACCGGAACGACAACAGCGACCTGGTGATCGCGGCGTCACCGGCCACCGCGATCCGGTTCGCCCAGAACCAGTACGAGGGCCTCACGGCTGACCAGTTCCGCTGGATCGGCGCCATCGGTGCCGATTTCGGCGTCGTCGCGGTGAGAACGACAGCGAGTTCGAGACCTTCGATCAGCTGATCGAAGCCGTGGAGGCCGATCCGACGTCGGTGGTGTTCGGCGGTGGCTCGCCGGTCGGCGGTCAAGACCAGCAGCGTCCGAACCTCGGTGATCTCCGCTACCGATTCGGCGACCGCGGTGGCGCGCAGGCCGTACTGCTCTTCGAGAGCAGCCTGGCTGGCCCGGGCGAAACGCTACCGAAACCGCCAGCAACACCAGTGCGATGACGGCGAGCTGCAGGGCCATGGCTTGGGTGACGAGGCGACGATGCCACGGGGTCCGGACCACGCGAAGAAGTCTTCCATGAACGTGGCCGATGACAAACAACGATGTCGGCGCTAGAACGTCGACCTCGGCGGGGCACGATCAGCGGCTTGGTGGCCGGCCGGTCGCGCACCGCAGGATCGCATCGGGGTCGTCCGGCGACTTGCCGACCCAGGCGACGAAGTGATCGGGGCGGAGGAGGATCAGCGGCGCGCGGTATCGCTCGCGTTCGTCGCGATAGGAGTCGGAGACCACCTCGAGCGGGATGTGGAGCCACCGGGCGGCGCGTCCGAAGGCCTCGGCAGCGGTGGGATCTCCGAGGGCGATGAGCGTGAGCTCCGACCCGAAGGCCGTATCGATGGTGGCGCCCGACGAGAGTCGAGCCGGTGGGAGGTGGTGGCCGGCCCGGGCCTCGAAGGAGTGCGAGCCGAGCGCGCTCGGCTCCGACCCCTCCTGCCCGCCGACGACGATCGGTGAGCCCTCGTAGTTGGGCTCGAAGCCCCGAACCCCGGCGTTTGAGCTGATGCGCTGACGGTCCCACTCGCGTTCGAACGCGGTGCGGTCCCGGGCGGGATCGTAGGCGCGGACGAAGGCTCGGTCGCGCTCGATGAATCCTTCGATGAACTCGCTCGCAGTGCTGGAGAAGACCGGTCGCCGCTCGGCGTCATAGGAGTCGAGCAGCCGCTCGCCGCCCCAGCCGCCGATCGTGGCGGCCAGCTTCCAGCCGAGGTTGCGGGCATCCTCCAGGCCCAAGTTGATCCCGAACCCGCCGTAGGGCGGATGGCTGTGGGCGGCATCGCCGGCGAGAAAGACCCGTCCTGCCCGGTAGGAGGCGGCTGTAGCGGTCCGTAGGTCCCACGTGCCGCTGTACTCGACATCGACCGCGAACTCTGCCCCGACCGCCCGGTACACGAGCTGGGCCTCGTCGCCCGCTGCCCCCTCGGCGTCGTCGATCGGGGCGTGGAAGAACCAGTGCTCGTCGGCATCCACCCGGCCGAGGAACTGCCAATAGCCATCGAAGCGGGGGTGCAGCACCTTGAAGAAGGAGCTGTCCCGGTGATGAGCCAGGAGTCGGTTCAGCTCGGGAGACCGGAACACGAGCAGCGCCATCGTTTTGTCATGGTCGGCTCGGTGCTCGGCGATGCCGGCCTTCAGGCGGACGATGGAGTGACTGCCGTCGCATCCGACGAGGTGGTTGGCCGAGATGGTCTCGATCGGCCCTCCCATCGTCGGTCGGACGTCGACCTCGACCGAGTCGGCCGTCTGCTCCAGGCCCTCGGCAGTCCACCCGACTCGCAGCGTGACCGAGGGCAGCGCGGCCACCGCAGCCCGCAGCACCGCTTCGGTTCGGTACTGAGGAAGCCGCTCGTTGTCGGTGTAGTAGTACGGGCGGACCTTCGCCCGCTGCCACCAGTCGTAGGTGTAGCCGCCGAGCAGCGTCCCGTAGGCCGTGACCCCGCCCGTCGGTGCGCCGGCCGGCATGACCCGGGCAGACCGGATCTCGTCTTCGATGCCCCACCACCGGAAGTGCTCCATCGTCCGCTGGGTCAGGTTCTGGCCTTTGGGAACCGGCTGCGGCGACTCGTGCCGCTCGACGACGACGCACCTGACCCCTCGTCCCCCCAGGTCGAGGGCCAGCGCGAGGCCGACAGGACCTCCACCGACGATGGCGACGTCGGAGTCAGTTGCCATCGCGCCGACGGGGGCGGGACGCGGTCACGACCAGGCTCGCTCCGCGGTGTCGACCACGAGGCACCGATGGCGGGCGGAGCAGCGAGCCGACGTGATCGGCCCAGTACGGCGGGTTGTCTCTCGGACTGCTCACCAAGGTCCTCCCGGTCGTCTGGGTGTCCGGGTACGTTGTGCTCCTGTTTCGTGTCGATTCGAGGGGCCCCTTGAACGGCCACCGTCGCGCCGTTAGGGTGGCCCCGATTCACGACGCGGTCAAGTGCCCGGAGTGCGGACGCTACCGCCAAAGGGGAGGGGCACATGGGGAAACTGATTCGCCTGCTCGTCGTTGTTGCTGCCTTCGGTCTGGTGGCTGCGGCCTGTGGTGATTCCGATGACGGCGACACCGGGGCCGACACCTCGGCGGCGACCGATACCGAGACCGAGGCGCCGACTACCGACGACACCGAAGCCAGCGAGGAACCGGCCACCGATGCCGACGATGACGCGGCGCAGGACTTCGGTGACCCGGTCACCATCAACTTCGGTCACCCGTTCCCAGCCCAGCACCCGATCCAGGCCGGCGCCCTCGAGCAGTGGGCCGCCGACGTCAGTGACGCCACCGACGGGACGGTGACCGTCGAGTTCTTCGCCGGCGGTTCCCTGGCCCCCGCTCCCCAGACCTACGAGAACGTTGTCGCCGGCGCCCAGGACGTCGGCTGGGCGCTCCAGGGCTACACCCCGGGTCGGTTCCCCGTCACCGATGTGATCGAGATGCCGTTCACGTTCACCTCGGCCCAGCAGGCGACCGACGTGCTGTGGACGCTGTATGAGGAGTTCCCCGAGTTCCAAGCGGAGTACGCCGACGTGAAGCTGCTCGGGATGTGGGTCCACGATCTTGGTGATCTCTGGATCGCAGAGGGCAAGGTCGAGTCCCTCGATGACATCGACGGGTTGACGCTCCGGGCTCCCAGCCCTGTGCAGAACGCCGTGATCGAGGCGCTCGGTGGCAACCCGGTCGGGCTCCCAGCACCGGAGCTGTTCGACTCACTGGAGCGAGGGGTGATCGACGGGCTGTTCATCGCGAACTCCGGCCTGTCGAGCTTCAACCTGTACGAGGTGCTCGAGAGTGGTGTCGAGTGCAACTGCTATGTCGCCGCTCAGTTCCTGGTCATGAACCTCGACACCTGGAACTCACTGTCGCCGGCCCAGCAGGCCGCAGTCGAAGAGATCTCCGGTCGGAATCTGTCGACCAACGCCGCCGTCGTCTACGACGGTGCCTACGATGCGGCCGCCGCTCGGGTCGTCGAGTCCGGGATCGAGAAGGTCCAGCTGAGCGACGCGGAGCTCGATCGATGGAAGGAGGCGACCCAATCCGTGATCGACGACTGGATCAGCTCGAATTCGGCCGACTTCCCCACCCAGGAGATGTACGACCGCATGCTCGAGCTGTCGGCGAGCTGATCGTGTCATCGCCATCGGTGAGCAGCCGGGCCGGCGGTGGCGAGTAGGTGTTGAGACGGGTCGTCGGCTCGATCCGGTTCCTTAACCGAGTGGGTCATTACTTCGCCGGTGCGGCCCTGCTCGCAATGCTGGCGCTCACTGTGGTCGACATCGTCGGCCGCTCGCTGTTCAACTCACCGCTGTCGGGCACGGTCGAGGTCACCCCGCTGCTTCTCGTCGTCGTCGTCTACCTCGGCTTCGCCCACGCCGAGCACCAGGGCGACCATGTCTCGGTCGACCTGGTGTACACCCGGGTCGGACCCAGGGCCCAGCGGGTGGCCGATCTGGTCGCCCGCAGCGTCAGCCTCGTCGTGCTCGGCGTCGTCACCTGGCAGCTCTGGCGCTATGCCGGCGTCCAGGAGGCGGGCGGCTATACGACAGCGGTGCTCGAGTGGGAGATTCATTGGTTCGTCCGTATCGCCGCGCTCGGAGCGGCGTTGCTGTGGCTCGCCACCCTGGTGGAGATCGTGGCCGTCGTGGCCCGGCTCGATCGGCAGGTGAGCGCCGGCCCGCTCACGCCCGGTGGTGGCCTGAGGGAGGGATCGGCGCCGTGAGCCCTGAGCTGGTGGGGTTGCTGGGGTTCGTCGGTCTGCTCACGCTCCTCACGCTCAGAGTGCCGGTCGCGATCGCCATGATCGCGGTCGCCATCGTGGGGAACGCCCGGATCGTCGACGTCGACGCGGCCCTGGCTCGGACCGGGGCCGACGCTTTTCAGGGCGCGGCCAGCTTCAACCTCTCCGTCATTCCGTTGTTCGTGTTGATGGGACTGCTGCTGGCGGCAGCCGGTCTCGGCGCCGACGCCTACCGAGCGCTCGACGTGTTCCTGTGGCGGCTCCGGGGTGGCCTGGCCGTTGCCACGCTCGGGGCGTCGGCGCTGTTCGCATCGGTCAGCGGGTCTGCGGTGGCGTCGGCCACGACGATGTCGGTCGTCGCCGTGCCGGAGATGCGAAAGTTCGGCTACGACTCGGGCCTGTCCGCCGCCTGCGCTGCGGTCGGTGGCACGCTCGGAGCGCTGATCCCTCCCAGCGCCGTCCTCGTTCTCTACGGCGTGCTGACCGAGGAACCGATCGGCGACATCCTCCTCGCCGGGATCGTCCCCGGAGTGATGACCGCTGGCTTGCTGATGATCACCGCCTACCTGGTCGTGCTGCGGCGCCCGGAGCTCGGGGCCGACACCTCGACCAAGCCCGACCTCGGTCACCTGGCCGCTCTCCGTCTCGTGTGGCCCGTGCCGGTGATCTTCGCCATCAGCATGGGCGGCATCTTCTACGGCGTGTTCACTCCCACCGAGGCCGGCGGGGCAGGGGCGGCGTTGGCGCTGATCTACGGGGTCGTCACCCGCCGGTTGACGTGGGCCGGCTTCGTTGGTGCGCTAAGCCGGTCGGTTCGAACTTCTGCGTTCATCTTCCTGCTCGTGATCGCGGGCAAGATATTCGGCTTCTTCTTGTCGGTGTCGAGGATCCCGTTCACCGTCACCGACTTCGTCGGCGGCCTCGACGCACCACGGTGGCTGGTCATCGCCGCCATCTTCGTCGTGTACTTCGTGCTCGGGGCCTTGATGGACGAGATCGCGATCCTGATCATCATGACCCCGATCGTGTACCCGGTCGTGATCGATCTCGGCTATGACGGTGTCTGGTTCGGGGTACTGACGATCATGATGCTGCTCACCGGCCTCATCACGCCGCCGGTCGGGTTGATCACCTTCGTGGTCTCGGGGGTGACCAACATCGAGCTCGGGAAGGTGTTCCGGGCCACGTTCCCGTTCACCGCGGCCCTCAGCCTCGCTATCGGACTGGTCATCGCGTTCCCGGGTATCGTGGTCTGGCTGCCGAATGCCGCCGGCTGAGCGGTCATCGCGGAACAGCCCGATACCGGCCAGAACCGCCACGGACCCTCGATCGGCCCGGCGACTACTCCAATGCCCCGGAGGCGGCGGCCTCGGCGACGTCGTCGGGGCTCATCCCGAGCAGCTCGGTGAGGACTTCGTAGGTGTGCTCACCGAGCATGGGGGCGGCGAACCGGGGACCGTTGTCGTAGCCGCGGATGCGGTACTGATGGCCGGCGTAGGGGATCACGCCGACCTCGCTGTGCTCGAGGCGCTTGTAGAAGCCGCGGTGAACGTACTGGGGGTCGTCCCGGAGGTCCCGCGACCGCTGGACCTTCCCCGCGGCGATGCCAGCGGCCCTTAGCTGCTGCTCCACCTCCTCGGCGGTGCGTCCCGACGTCCAGGCTTCGATGGCGGCGTCGATTGCGTCGTGGGCGGCGAGCCGACCGGCGACGGTCTCATACGCCCGGTTGCTGGTCCACGACGGTGTCCCGAGGGCGGCGACGAAGCGGCTCCAGGCGGCGTCGTCCTCGATGGTGATGCCACACCACTCGTCGTCGCCGGCGCAGCGATACGCGCCCTGGGGGGCGAGGTGGAGGTCGCGGTTGCCGATCCGTGTCGGGAGGCGTCCGGCAATCTGGTGGTCGAGCAGCTCGGGGGCGAGGAACTGGAGTCCGATCTCGAGCTGCGCCCCTTCGATGTGGCAGCCCTCCCCGGTGCGGTCGCGCCGGTCGAGGGCGGCCAAGATCGTCGTCGCCAGGAACCGCGGTCCGATGGCGTCGGTGTAGGCCATCCACGGGCCGTCGGGCCGGAGGTCGGGCCACCCGACGAGGTCGGTGAACCCGGCGATGGCGCCGGCGTGGAAACCGTAGCCGGCGAGCGGGGACAGGGGTCCGCCGCCCCCGAGCAACGAGGTCGTCACCGTGATCGCGGTCGGGTTGGTGGCGTGGACGTCGTCGGGCCCGAGCCCGAGCCGCTCCATGGTTCCCGGGCGGAAGCTGTCGATCACGACGTCGGCCCAGTCGGCCATGCGGCGAGCGATGTCGAGCCCGGCCGGGTTGGTGAGGTCGAGGGCGAGGGACTGCTTGGAGGTGTTGAAGCTGCCGAAGAAGTTGCTGCGGTTGAGACCGAACTCGCCGTCCTTGAACGGGGCCTGTGCCCGTAGCGTGTCGAGGCGCTTCTCGGTCTCGATGCGCACGACGGTGGCACCGTGGTCGGCCAGACAGCGGGCGGTGATCGGACCAACGCCGATCCAGCTGAAATCGGCTACGTTGACGCCGCTCAAGGGCAGGTCGCCGCTGATGTCGCGACCGGTCGGCGAGCGGCGAGTCCTCGTCGGCTCAACCCGGAGCTCGGGTCCGGCCTCGTCGAGGGCGGGCACGACCGACGCGCGGGTTGGCCGTCGACCGTCGATCGTGATCGGCGCCCCGGGTCGGCGCACCGTGACCGGCGGATCGCCGGGTGCCGGTTCGGGGGTCCAGAACGATCGGCGCTCGAGGTGATCGAAGGCTAGGAGGTCGGCGACATTGTTGATCGGGGCGAACGCCGCGCCGTAGTCCAGTCCCTTGACGAGCAGCTCGTGCCGGGTGTGGCGGGAGCAGAGCTCGTCGATCGCGGCCGCCAGGTCGGCGTACGACGGGTCCAGGGCCTCGCCGGACAGCGCCCGGTGGTCGTAGGTCGCCCAGTCCTGGTCGGCCCAGTGCGGCTCTGCGATGCCTTCCTCCAGCAGCCACGGCATGATCGGACCGCAGGTGATACCGATCGGGACCTGGCAGGTGTAGCCGTCCTTGGCGAGATGGCCGAGCTCCAGACTGACCGCCAACTGCACCGTGAGGCCTGCGCGTTCGAAGTCGAAGCCTTGGATCTCGTCGGCCTCCATGGCGTTCAGCATCGTCCACGTCATCGCCTCCTGAGCCGAGACGTCGGCCCACTGCGGTTCTCCGGTGGCCTCCATTCGCCGCAGCGCCACGAGGGCCGCTACCGCCGCCTCGGCCCCGGTGTGCCGCCATACCTGCGGGATCGATACCTTGACCGGCGCTCGCTCACGGACGCCCTGGAGGCTCATCGGCCCCCCGAGCGCGGCCAGTGTCAGCTCGGAGGCGGGCTGATCGGCCCGGGGACCGTCGACCCCGAACGGGGTGATCAGCACGTGCACGAGCCGGTCGTTGGCGGAGATGAGGTCGGACTCGTCGATGCCCGACGCCGCCAGCTGACCCGGCGGGCCGCTCTCGAAGACAATGTCGGCCCCGGCCACCAGATCGAGCAAGGCCGTACGATCGCCGGGTTCGCTGGGGTCGAGCACGATCGATCGCTTGCCGTTGTTGTAGGCCGCGAACTGGAGGCTCCGGAGATCGTCGGTCCCCGCTGCGAGCAGCGGATGCTCCCGTCGTGCCGGCGAGCCCCCGGGTGGCTCGACCCGGACGACCTCCGCTCCCAGCCAGCCCAGCAGCCAGGGACCGAGTTCGCCCCGGTGATCGGTGAGATCGAGAATCCTCAGGTCGTCGAGCAACATGGTCGGTCCGATCGTCTCTCAGCCGTCAGGTCCCGCGCCTCACGGTAGTCGTGCTCAGCCGATCACGCCGTCGAGTCTCAACCGGTCTCGGGCGGCGTCGTCGAGGCCGAGGATCTCACGGAGCACCTCGTCGGTGTGCTGCCCAAGCCTCGGCGGCGGGTCGTGGTGTTGCCGGTGCCCCGAAACCTTGATCGGGCTCCCAGCGAGGACCGCCTCGGTGCCGCCCTCGCGTCGCGTCCGCACCACCATGTCCCGGGCCGCAACCTGGGGGTGATCGATGATCTCGGCCAGCGTGTTGACCTGGTCGGCTGGGACGTCGGCCTCTTCCAACAGGGCCAACCACTCACGCCTCGGCTTCGTTCGCAGCACGGCGGACAGCTCGGCCCGCAGGTGGTCGCAATGGGCGACACGTCCGTCGTTCGTGGCGAATCGGGGATCGGTGCCGAGGTCCGGTCGACCGATCGCGTCGC
>JAOTYQ010000572.1 GCA_029861725.1 Acidimicrobiia bacterium
GGTGATCTCGGCCACGTTGGTCCGCTCCAGGTTGACCACCCGGTCGTCCTGACGGAGCGAGCCCAGCAGCTGACCGTGACCGACGTCGACCGCGAACACCCGGACCGCGCCCCGGGCCAGGAGCACCTGGGTGAACCCGCCGGTGCAGGCGCCCAGGTCGACCGCCACCGCCCCGTTGACCTCGACCCCGAACGCGTCGAGCGCCGGGCCGAGCTTGCGCACCCCGCGCAGCTCGCTCCGGGGTTTCACGACGATCCTGGCATCGGGAAGGACCTGGGATCGGGGGTTGGTGACGATCGCGCCGTCGACCGTTACCCGATTCTCGGCCAGCGCATTCTCCGGGTCGTCGATCGGGGGTTCGAGCTCGCTCAGGCGTCGAAGCAGCGATACCCGTCGTGCCATCGCGTCACGGTACCGACGTCGGGTCAGGCGGCGACGAAACCGCCGCTCCCTCCGCTACCAGGGCCCGGTACCGCTTGGCGGCGATCCGCTTGCACAGCTCGACGTCGTCGGGGAGCAGGAAGCCCTCGAGGACGAGCCTGTCGGCCGCCAGCTCGATCTGGGCGAGGTAGCTCTCCTCGTCGCCGTAGCGTTCGTTGATCTGCTCTGCGGTGAACGGGATCGTCGAGCCGACGTAGTCGAGGATCTGGTCCGAGGCGCCACTGTCGAGGTGGCGCGGGTTCCATCCGGTGTGGGTGGCGACCGGCACGGTCACGTCGGGCATGGCGATGCCGGCTATCTCGTTGCCGTCGTCGTTGACGGCCGAGACGAAGCATGGGTAGGCGTCGCCGGTCACCCGGGCCGGATACGACCCGATTCCGGCCGCCGCCTCCGGACCGAGATCGAGCGGGTGTAGCCGGCAAAGCTCGTCGGCCGCCGGCAGCGTTACCGGCGGCAGATCGGTCCGGGCCCGAAGTGCAGCCAGCACCTCGGCCCTCGTCACCGCCGTGCCGTCGTCGAGCCTGGGCACCGCGCTGCGAGGTGGCTCGACTGCGTCGGCGACCCAGGCTGCCAGGTTGAGCATGGCGGCCCGCAGCAGAGGCGTGTAGTCGACGATGTTGAACGCGTTCCCTCCCTTGGAGCCGAACATCGACTCCTGCATCAGCGGTAGCATGCCGGGGCCGTGTTGGGTGGAGGACAGGAGGTAGTGCCTGGTGCAGGGCGGTGGCTCGACGTCGGCACCATCGGCCGCCGAGGCGTGAGCCAGGAACGCGTCGCCCCGCCAGTACTCCGACGAGGTGTTGGTGTAGATGATCTTGGGAACCGAGCCCGCCGCCAGCTGGCGGTCGAGGAGCCCCTCGTGGCGGCCGCTGTGGGGATCGGTCTGGGACTCGTCGGCGAACGGGAAGAGGTGACCGAAGCTCGGGGTCGGCTGCACCGACGGCTGGGCGAAGCGGTGGTTGAACTCCCCCCGCCGCCCGCCGGCGATGTGAACGAGCATCCCGTCGTAGGCGGGGCCGTCGTCGGTGTGGTTGAGGCCCAGGTGGAGGAGGGTGCGGAGGAACCGCCCGCACTGCGACTGACCCGTCGCCAGCACGTGGTCGAGCTGCTCGGTGGCCCGGAGGTACCGACCGAGGTCCCGGACCGCGAGCAGCCCGGCACCGGCCACCGGGGACGACGGTGTTCGGTGCACGAGGTCGTAGATCCGGCCCGGCTCGAAGCCGCCGTCGAGGACGACGGTGGTCGGGGTGTCGAAGCGCCACGCCGCCCGATCGATCTCGACGGGATCGGCCCACAGCCCGTCCCGAACGACGAGACGGGCGTCGGGGTCGTCCACATCGGCGGTCGGCACGGGGAGGTGGTTGCCGAGCTGGCCGGTGTGCTGATCGGTCAGCGCGACCCGCTCGGCCGGGTCGTGGAGCTGGAGGCGGAGCTGCACCTCACCGGACACCCCGGCCACCGGCGCGGTGAGCCCCATCCTCGCCGGGCTGCGAGGCACGTCCCACTGCCACCCACACCAGGCCAGCGTGAACCCGTGCCGCAGGAGGAAGCCGTCGCCGGGGTCGATCTCGGCGGTGGGCTCCAGCACTGGCGCCGCCCGGTTGTAGAGCCCGAGCAGGGTGCGCCGGCCCCGGTTGGGGACTTCGACGATCCCCGTTCGGCGGGCTCGGTCGAGCGGGCGGAGCAGGGTGACGTCGCCCTCGAAATGGACGAGCCCGTCGTCGGCCCGAGGGGCAAGGTCGATGTCGACGATGCCGTTGGCCGCCTCCCACACCGGGTCGACGGCGTAGCGGGCCACGCCATCGACCCGCTCGTAGGGGCGATCGAACGGGCCGTCGTAGGCCCGCCGCTCCGTCACGTCGAACCCGATGACCGCCATGGAACCTCCCTGTCGACACCTCGACCCCCGAGCGCTGTCGAGGCCTCGCCTCCTCAGTCTGGCGCCGGTGGTGGACGGCGGGCCAGCCGGCCGGCTGCGCCGCAGCCGCAGGTCTGCGGCTACGGTGTAAGGACCGTCGGCGACTGCAGGTAGATCAGCGAAGTAGATCAGAGGGGGGTTCCCCGCATGACCGAACGTGTGCCGGTGGCCGACTGGGCCACCGACTTCGACCACACCGATCCCGCCTACAACCAGCGGGTACACGAGATCTGGGACGACCTCCGGGAGCGCTGCCCGGTGGCCCACACCGACCGATTCGGCGGTACCTGGCTCCCGACCCGGCACGAGGACATCTCGGCCATCGCCTACGACACCGAGCACTACACCTCTCAAGGGGTCGTCGTGTCGCCGAACCGACCTGATGAGCCGCCGCCGCTCGGCCCGGCCCCACCGATCACGTCGGACCCGCCCGTTCACGGCGAGGCGCGGAAGCTCTTGCTTCCCCCGTTCTCGCCCAAGGTGATCGCCAACTGGGAAGACACGACCCGCCAGCTGTGCCGCGACCTCATCGAGGCACTCCCGGTCACCGACGGTGTCGTCGACGCCGCCCAGCACTACACCCAACACATCCCGGTCAAGGTCATCGCCGCAATGCTCGGTGTGCCGGAAACCGACGGCGACCTCTTCCGCCACTTCATCTCGATGATCCTCGAGAACCCGGGTAGCGCCGCTGACCTGCCCGAGGAGGAGACGCTCGAGTACTACCTCAACGAGAGGATCCTCGAGCACCGCGACGAGCCGCAGGACGATCTGATCTCCTACCTGCTCGGCGTCGAGTTCGCCGGCGAGCCGCTGTCGGAGCGTCACATCGTCGGCACGGTGCTGCTGCTCCTGATCGCCGGGATCGATACGACGTGGTCGGCGATCGGCTCGAGCCTGTGGCACCTCGCCACCCATCCGGACGACCGGCAGCGCCTGGTCGACGAGCCGGAGCTGATCTCGACTGCGGTCGAGGAGTTCCTGAGGGCGTACGCCCCGGTGACGATGGCCCGGCTCGTCGCCGAGGACCACGATCTCCACGGCTGTCCGGTCAAGGCGGGCGAGTGGATGCTGCTGCCGTTCCCCGCCGCCAACCGGGATCCCGAGTTCTTCGAGCGGGCCGACGAGGTGATCATCGACCGGGCCAAGAACCGCCACGCCGCATTCGGGCTCGGCATACACCGCTGCCTCGGCTCGAACCTCGCCCGGCTCGAGCTGCGGGTGGCGCTCGAGGAGTGGTTGGCGGCGATCCCCGAGTTCTCCCTCGCCGACGGGACCGAGGTTCGCTGGTCGACCGGGCAGATCCGCGGCCCCCGCGAGCTCCCGTTCCACCTCGGTCCCTGAGCCCGTCGGCTCAGAACTGGCTGGCGTAGAGACGGTGGTAGGCCCCGCAGGCTTCCAGCAGCTCGTCGTGGCCTCCGGTCTCGATCACCCGGCCGGCCTCGAGGACGTAGATCCGGTCGACATGTCGGATCGTCGAGAGACGGTGGGCCACGATCACGACGGTCCGGTCCTCCATGAGGTCACCTAGGCCGTCGAGGAACTCCGCCTCGGTCTGCAGGTCGAGGGCCGAGGTCGGCTCGTCCAGCAGCAGGATCGGGGCGTCCTTCAGAAAGGCGCGGGCGATGGCGAGGCGTTGCTGCTGACCGATCGACAGCCTGGCTCCCCGGTCGCCGACCTCGGTCTC
>JAOTYQ010000573.1 GCA_029861725.1 Acidimicrobiia bacterium
CGTCCGGAAACGTGTCGGCCCGCACCCAGACCGGCATGTTGATCACACCGTCGGCGATGGATTACGAGCAGCTCACGCCCGACGACATCGTGGCCATGGACTTCGACACGACGTGGTTCGCCACGAGCAACCTGCGGCCCTCGTCGGAGTGGCGCTTCCACCTCGACATCTACGCCAACCGTCCAGACGTGCACGCCGTCGTTCACTGTCACTCGACCTATGCCACCGCACTCGCCGTCCACGGCCGGGACATCGGGTCGTTCCACTACATGGTGGCCGTCGCCGGCGGTCACGACATCCGGTGCGCCCCGTACGCCACCTTCGGGAGCCAGGAGCTCTCCGACAACGCCGTCAAGGCGCTGGAAGGGCGGTCGGCCTGCCTGCTGGCCCATCACGGGATGATCGCCGTCGGCGAGCACCTCGCCGGGGCGCTCAAGCTGGCGGTGCAGGTCGAGGAGCTGGCCCGCCAGTACCTGGCCGCCTGTGCGCTCGGTGAGCCCCCCGTGCTGACGCGAGCCCAGATCGAGCAAGTCGTCGCCAAGATGTCGGCGATCGGCTACGGATCGAGTCCCGGGTTCATCGACGAGGACCCCGGGGCGAAGGTCCTCCACCTCGACCGCTGAGTCGATCGACGATCGATGCGAAGCCTCGACTGGGTGGACGGAGCGGTCGAGATGATCGACCAGACCCGGCTCCCGCAAGAAACCGCCATCCTGCGACTGACGTCCACGGCCGACCTCGTCGCCGCGATCAAGCGGCTGTCGGTGCGGGGCGCGCCGGCCCTCGGCGTCGCCGGTGCGTACGGCGTCGTCCTCGCACTCGCCGAGCACGACCCGGCCGCCGAGCCCGATCGGTTCGCGGCGGCCGTCGCGTCGCTGCGCACGGCACGGCCGACCGCCGTCAACCTCGGCCGCATGGTCGATCGAGTGGCCGCGGTCGCCGGCGCCGGCCGCGAGGCGGCGCTGGCCGAGGCCGATCGGATCCGAGACGAAGAGCTCAACGCCTCGCTGGCGATGGGCGAGCTGGGCGCCGATCTCGTCGGCCAGCTCGTCGGCCATCGGGAGATCCGGGCGATGACCATATGCAACACCGGCGGCCTCGCCTCGGTCGAGCGAGGGACGGCGCTCGCCGTCATCCAGGCGCTGCACGAGCGAGGCGAGCTGAGCGAGGCGATCCCGCTCGAGACCAGACCGCTCCTCCAAGGCGGTCGCTTGACCACCTGGGAGCTGGCCCGGATGGGCGCCCCCCACCGGCTCGTCGTCGACTCGGCTGGACCGTTCCTCCTCGCCCGAGGGGCAGCCGACGTGGTGCTGATCGGAGCCGACCGAGTCGTCGCCAACGGCGACACAGCCAACAAGATCGGCAGTTTCGCCCTGGCCCTCGCCGCTGCCGATGCCGGCGTGCCCTTCATCGTCGTCGCCCCCGAATCGACCGTCGACACCGAGACCAAGACCGGCGACGACATCGAGATCGAAGACCGGGGGCGAGCCGAGGTCGTCGCGGTCCGATCGATGGCGATCGCCCCCGAAGGGACCGCTGCGATCAATCCCGCTTTCGACGTGACCCCCGTTCGGCTCGTCACGGCACTGGTGACCGAGCAGCGGGTCGTCCGCTTCGATCTCGGCCAGACGCTGAGCGAGGGCGGGTAGCGGAACCCGCCCGAGCGGCACGAACCCACAGGGTGGCGGTAGGTTCGCCTCCATGGCTCGGAGCGACACCTCCCATCTGAAGGCCCTCGGTGCCGGGCCCTTGGAGCCCAGCCGGGAGCTCGAGGTCATCGTGCTCGACACCCGAAGCCCGATCGAGATCACCTTCAGCACCGACGAGCTCCTGGCCCGCTGCCCGGTCACGCAACAGCGCGACCACTACCGGGCCGAGCTCACGCTGGTGTCCTCGGCCACCCTCGAGTCGAAGTCGCTGAAGCTCTATCTCGCCAGTTGGGAGCTCGAGACGATCTTGGCCGAAGACCTGGCCAACTCCATCGCCGACGACATCGCCGAGGTGTGCGGTGACCACCTCGAGGCGCTCGCGGTCGAGCTCCACCAGCAGGTCAGAGGCGGGATCGAGGTCGGGGTGCGAACGACCCGTCCTGTGGTGTAACGCCTGTTACGGGCCGTATTACAAGCAGGTATCGCTAGCCTGCCGACGCACAGGGGCGTTGGCGGACAGCCGCTAGCGTTCTCATCTCAGTAATCACGTCCTGATGCCATCGGTGCGGGTTCGTCACCGGACATCACAATGGAGGAATCCCATGACGAAGAGCCCAAGAGGCCTGTTGGCGATCCTGTTCGCCTTCGCACTCGTTGCGGCCGCGTGCGGCGACGACGACGGTGACGGCGACTCGGCTGCAACCGAGGAGACGACTGCGACCGAGGAGACCACGGAAGAAACCACCGACGGCGAAGAAGCCGCGGAGGAAGAAGAGGCCGCCGACGAGGAGGAGCCGGCAGCGGAGGAGGAACCGGCCGCTGATGGGACATCGTCGTTCATCACCCTCGACGAGGAGTGCGCAACCTATGACGGTCTGCAGGCGCCGGAGGGTTGGCGGGTCAACCTGATCACCGACATCGGCAAGGTCGACGACGGCACCTTCAACCAGTTCGCATTCGAGGGCATGACCGCCGCCGTCGACTGCTTCGGCATCGCCGAGTCGAGCTTCATCGAGACCCAATCCGAAGCCGACTACGCCGCCAACATCGCCACCTCGCTCGGGAGCGAGCCGGACACCCTCATCACCGTCGGCTTCTTGATCACCTCCGACACCGAAGAGGCGGCCAACGCCAACCCCGACGTCGATTTCATCGGCATCGACCAGTTCCTCGTTGAGTACCCGGCGAACATGAAGGGTGTGATCTTCAACGAGGACGAGAGCGGCTACATCGCCGGGGTGCTGGCCGCGAGCCTCAGCGAGACCGGCGTCGTCGGCGTGGTCGCCGGCCGAGAAGACGTGCCCCCGGTGGTCAAGTTTGTCAACGGCTACACCGTTGGTGCCCAGTCGGTGAATCCCGACATCCGGGTCCTCTCCATCTACAACGAGAGCTTCACCGACATCGCCAAAGGCGCATCGGACGCGGCGCAGTTCATCGGCGAGGGCGCCGACGTGATCTTCGGAGCCGGCGGCCAGACCGGATCCGGCGGCATCGCGGCTGCTGCGGAAGCCGGCGTGTGGGCTATCGGCGTCGATCAGGACGAGTACTTCACCACCTTCAACTCGGGAGCGACGCCAGGGTCGGAGTTCCTCGCCTCGTCCGCGGTCAAGCGTGTCGACCTGGTGACGTTCCGCCTGATCGCCGACTCGATCCAGGAGCAGTTCGAGGGCGGCGCTCTCACCGGGACCGCCGCCAACGATCTGATCACCTACGCCGAGGCACACGACGCGCAGCTCCCCGACGGGGTCACCGAAACGGTCGAAGCGGCCCGTGTCGGCTTGGCCGACGGAAGCATCACCACCGGCATCTGCGGCATCGACGGGTTGTTCCTCGGCGAGGGATCGGGCTGCGACTGACCGATCGTGATCGGGGCCGACCGCACCTCGGCGCCACCAGCGACCCGATCCATCGTGATCGGCGCTGATCACGAATCGGAACGGCACCGGGCCCGGCTCCTTGGGGAGTCGGGCCCGGTGTGTCTCCGCAGGTTACACTCGCTGGCCAAGGGAGCTGGCCTGGCCGAACGGCCACTCGATGCGGAGGGAAGGGAGGGTGATGAGCAGCGAGGACGGTCCGGTTCCGGTGCTCGATGTCCGGGGCGTCACCAAGACCTTCCCTGGCGTGATCGCCAACGAGGACATCGATCTGACACTCCGCGAGGGTGAGATCCACTGCCTGCTGGGGGAGAACGGCGCAGGCAAGAGCACGCTCGTGAACGTCGTCTTCGGCCTGTACCAGCCCGACCGAGGCACGATTCGCGTCAGGGGCGAACAGGTCCAGCTCACCGGCGTAGCCGATGCGATCGATCACGGCATCGGCATGGTCCACCAGCACTTCCAGCTCATCCCCGTCTTCACGGTCGCCGAGAACGTCATCCTCGGCAACGAGCTCACCAA
>JAOTYQ010000077.1 GCA_029861725.1 Acidimicrobiia bacterium
CACACCGGCGGTTGGTCGCTCGGCATAGTGACTTCGCCGGACATCCTGAACGAGGGGGTGGCAGGCTGCGGTGGGGGCAGTCCGTCCGGCATCGGCTTCAACCTCTGCGGCGGCTCGGAGGAGGACCGCTTCCCCGATGACACCTGGAAAGCGCCAGACGGTACCTGGTTGCCCCCCGGTGGCCTCAGCGACGATCAAGGGTTCTACATCCTGGCCGAGGACGGCTCGGAGATCCGGCTCGACGACAACAGCAACCCGATCACCGATACCGGCCGCCCCTACTTGATCCTGAGCGACCCGCCACTGAGCGAAGGGGGGACCGCTCAGGAGGAGGGCATCGAGGGCGACCTGGCCGACTGCGACTACGTGTCACAGCTGTGGGAGCCGGAGGTGGGTCCCGCCTATCCCTTCGCCCCCGACTACGTACTCGAGGTCGACGAGAACGGCAACTTCATCGATCCCGACCCGCTCGATCCAGCAGAGGTGCCAGCCCCGAGCCTGGAACTGGGCGACGGGCGCCTGGCCGGAGCCTGCACCGTCGTGGCGATGCCCGAGCGGACCAGTCAGGCCCACTACGACTTCATCTACAACGGGGCGGTGGCCGGAGCGGGATACGGCTGGGGTGGCCAGAGCGCCGCAGGCATGATGCCAGCGTTCGGTGCACTGCTTCCGCCTGACTACATTCAAGCCGTCGTCGACTACGAGCGAGGCCTCTGATGGGTGAAGTGGTAGCGATCGTCAATCAGCTGGCCTTCATCGACGGCGTCGGGTTCGACCCGTTCTTCCGCGGCCTGTTGAGCGTCCTCACCGGATTCGTCGTGCTGGTCGGGAGCACCTACCTCGTCATCGCGACCAACACCGGAGTCAGGCAAGGCTTCATGATCGCAGCCGGCGCACTGTTCGGCTGGCTGTTCCTCATGGGCATCATCTGGACGATCTATGGCATCGGCTGGGCCGGGCAGGCTCCCACCTGGACATTGCTGGAGATCAACGTCGACGACGCCGGCGACGTGGACGACGGGCTGCTGTTCTCCGAGGTCTCTGAGGCGACGGTCCTGACCCGGTCCGACGGAGCAGCCGGGCTCCCGGCTGGCGGCCTCGGCACGGCTCCGATCGATCGCGACGCGATCATCGATCGGATCGACAACGGCGATCCCGACGACCCTGAGAACACGGCAGCGCTGGCCCGGGCCGACGCCCTCCTCGCCGAGGCGTCCACGATCGCCGACATCGACGACCAGGACCTGGCTCAGGAGGCAGCGCTGCTGGCCTCGCGCGAGCTCGAGCTCGACGACTGGAGGTATCTCGTCGCATCCGACGCGGTCCGGGGCGAAGCCCAGGCCGCAGTCGACGCCTTCCTCGTCGAGGAAGGGGTATTCGAGGCGGGTGACTACGTCCCCGACCAGTTCGGTGCGTTCACCCGCGACGGCAAGCCGGTCCTCAAGGAGGACGCCAACGTCATCGACCGGGTGCTCCACACGCTCAACGAGACGTTCCTCCACCCCGTCCAGGACGCCGAGCTGATCGTGGTCCAGGTGCAGGGAGCGACGAATCGACCGACGCTCCCCGGTCAGCCGCCGCCGGTGGCGGCCGTCGATTCGGCGGCCCCACTAGTGAGCATTGTCATGGAACGCGATCGGGGCGGTCCGCTCCCGGCGTTCTTCAGCGGTCTACGGTTCACACCGGCTATGTTCACGGTATTCAGCGGATTGATCTTCGCCGCCCTTGCCTGGAACATGCACGTCCGGGATCAGCGAGAGTCGAAAATTCGTACAGCAGCTGGCTGAGCTGGCTGCGTTGAGCGCGGCCCGCGCCCCCGGCCGCCGACCCACAGGAGAGGAGGAGACGATGGCTCAGTACCTGCCGGTTCTGGCCCTGCTGGTTCTGGCCGTGCTCTTCGCCGCGTTGAGCTTCGTGGCCTCGAGACTCCTGGCCCCCCGCAACCCGACGGCACAGAAGCTGGCGCCCTACGAGTGCGGTATCACCCCCGGCCGTGACCTGCCCGAGCGGTTTCCCGTCCGGTTCTACCTCGTGGCGATGCTGTTCGTGATCTTCGACATCGAGATCGTGTTCCTCTACCCGTGGGCCGTCAACTACCAAGCCCTCGGCCTCTTCGGGCTGCTGGCGGTGCTGATCTTCTCAGCGCTCGTCTTCGAGTCGTTCGTGTATCTGATCGCGAAGGGCGCTCTCGACTGGGGACCGCTGCAAGTGTCGAGGCGGCAGGACCCGATGCGGTCGGCCAAGCGGACCTCGACCTCGACGGTCCGTCGGGTCGGCCAGGAGGGTCGCACCCACATCGCCGTCGACTCCGACGCTGCGCCAACGGGGACGGAGGTGGCGGCCTGATGGGAGTCATCGAGAACGTGTCGGAGCACGGCCTCGAGGGGCTCGACCACAACATCGTGACCGCGCCGCTCGAGAAGCTCGTGAACTGGTCCCGGGCCCGGTCGTCGTGGCCGGCCTCGTTCGGTCTCGCGTGCTGTGCCATCGAGATGATGGCCACCGGTGGCTCTCACTACGACATCGCCCGGCTCGGGATGGAGGTCTTCCGAGCGTCGCCTCGCCAGGCCGACGTGATGATCGTCGCGGGCCGGGTGAGTCAGAAGATGGCACCGGTCCTGCGCCAGATCTATGACCAGATGATGGAGCCCAAGTGGGTCATCTCGATGGGGGTCTGCGCGTCGAGCGGAGGCATGTTCAACAACTATGCGATCGTGCAGGGGGTCGACCAGGTCGTTCCGGTCGATGTCTACGCCCCCGGTTGCCCGCCGGGTCCCGAAACGCTCCTGCATGCGATCACGACGCTCCACGCCAACATCGAGAACGGGGAGCTGCTGCGCCGTCGGAAGACGTCGGGGGTTGGCGCCAACATCACGATCGAGCAACGTGACGGCCAGGGCGAACCGCAGCTCATGACCATCGGAAGGCAACGGTGACCGAGCCGGGCGACGAGACCGCCGACAAGGGCGACGACCAGGCCGACGAGGCCGAGGAGCTCGACACCCCGTCCACCGGTCAGGCGGCCTACGGCTGCCCGGTGACCTACTCTGTCGGCCAGCGCGTGCTGCACGTTCCCCGGGACGACTGGGGCGAAACCGCAGCAGCGCTCCTCGCCGACGGGTGGGAGATGTGCGTCGATGTGACCGCCGTCGACTACCTGTCCTACGGCGCCGGACGTGAGTTGCCGCCAACCGTGGTGCCCGAGCGGTTCGAGGTAGTGGCGTCGTTCGTCTCGCACCGTCGCCGTGACCGCCTCCGGGCTCGAGCCCAGGTGCCCGAGTCGGATCCATCGATCGAATCGCTCTACCCGATCTACCCGGGAACCGACTTCCTGGAGCGGGAGGTGTTCGACCTCTTCGGCATCGCCTTCGAGGGCCACCCCGACCTGTCGCGCATCCTGATGCCGGAGACCTGGGAGGGCCACCCGCTGCGCAAGGACTACGCGGTCGGCACCGTCCCGGTGCAGTTCAAGGCTCCCGCGCAGCGGGAGACCCGGGGGTCAGCTCCCGCGCAGCGGGAGACCCGGGGGTCAGCTCCCGCGCAGCGGGAGACCCGGGGGTCAGCTCCCGCGCAGCGGGAGACCCGGGGGTCAGCTCCCGCGCAGCGGGAGCTGCGTGAGTAGTACAGCGAGTTACCCGTCATGACCGTCACCGACAACGAATCTACCGAGATCGACGATCCCGAGCTCGAAGTGAGCGCCGGTCAGCTCGGCGTCTTGACCCGACGCGATGCAGTCCTTCGCATGTCGGAGGTCAAGGCGGCGGCCACGATCGGCGGCGACCCGATCGGGGGCGAGACCGATCAGACGATGCTCGTCAACATGGGCCCGGTCCACCCTTCGACCCACGGGGTGCTCCGGCTGATGCTCGAGCTCGACGGCGAGACCGTGCGTCGTTCCAAGCCGATCATCGGCTACCTCCATACCGGGATGGAGAAGACCGGCGAGACCCTCACCTACCTGCAGGGCCCGACCAACGTCACCCGGATGGACTACGTCTCGCCGCTGTTCAACGAGCTGGTGTTCTCGATGGCGGTCGAGCAGCTCCTCGGGCTCGAGGTACCGCCCCGTGCCATCTGGATCCGGATGCTCATGTGCGAGCTGAACCGGATCTCGTCGCACCTGCTGTCGATGGCCACCAACGGCATGGACATCGGTGCCGTGTCGATGATGATCTACGGCTGGCGGGAGCGGGAGGTTGTTCTCAGGTTCTTCCAGAAGGTCACGGGCCTGCGGATGAATCACAACTACATCCGCCCCGGCGGCGTGGCCGCCGACCTGCCCGACGGCTGGGAGACCGACGTGCTGGAGCTCATGGACCTGCTCCCGCCTCGGCTCGAAGAGTACGACATCTTGATGACCGGTCAGCCGATCTGGCGCGAGCGACTGCAGGGCGTCGGCGTGATCACCGCCGAGGAAGCGATGGCCCTGTCGGCCACCGGCCCGTTGCTTCGCAGCACGGGGGTCAACTGGGATCTTCGGCGTGACCTGCCGTACCTCGCCTACGACGCGGTCGACTTCGATGTGCTCGTCGGCAGCTATGGCGATGCCTTCGATCGCTACGCGATCCGGCTCAACGAGATCCGGGAGTCGATCGGGATCGTCCGTCAAATCGTGGATTTGATGCCCGTCGGCGACTACCGGTCGCCTGACACGAAGGTGACGCCGCCGCCTCGGGGCCGCATCGACGAGTCGATGGAAGCGCTGATCCACCACTTCAAGATCTTCACCGAGGGCTTCAAGGTGCCGGAGGGCGAGGTGTATGTCGCAGTGGAGTCGCCGAGGGGCGAGCTCGGATGCTACCTGGTGTCCGACGGCGGCCCCAAGCCCTATCGCATGCACATCCGGGGCCCGAGCTTCGTCAACCTCCAGGCGATGCCCCACATGATGGCCGACGGTCTCTTGGCCGACGCCGTGGCGGTGATCGCCAGCGTCGACCCGGTGCTGGGAGAGGTTGACCGATGATGGCCGCCCAAGGAGTGTTGGCATGAGCAGGTTGAGTGCCGACAACGTGGTGCTCGCTCGGGAGATCATCTCGCGCTATCCGCGGCCGAAGTCGGCGCTGATCCCGCTGCTCCACCTGGCACAGGAGCAGGACGGCTACGTCTCCGACGACGCGATGGAGCACCTGGCTGAACTGGTCGGGGTCTCGCCGGCCGAGGTGCTTGGCACGTGCTCGTTCTACGAGATGTTCAAGCGTGAGCCGGTCGGCCGCTACCTCATCAATATCTGCACCAACATCAGCTGCCAGCTCAACGGCGGCGAGGAGCTGCTCCACCAGGCGGAGCGGGTGCTGGGGATTCGGCCCGGTGGGGTGACCGACGATGGCCTGTTCACCCTCGAAGACGTCGAGTGCATCGCCGCCTGTACCGAAGCCCCGTGTCTCCAGGTCAACTACCGCTACCAGTACCGGGTAGGTGAGCAGGACTTCGAGCAGCTCGTCGACGACCTTCGGGGTGGCAAGCGGACCGACATCCCGCCTCATGGCACCCTCGGTCGTGTTCATCAACGCATCCCGGCCGATGCCATGGCCGGCATCGAGCCCCCGGAGGTAGCCGGCATTCCGGACTGGTACGCCCGCCGCACAGCAGAGGAGTCCTCGTAGTGGCGACCAACGCATATGTGGCCCACGCCCCTGGCTATGTCGACAACGAGGGCCCCAAGATCGTCACCTCCCGCTTCACCGACCCGGAGAGCCACACCTTGGCCGGGTCGACGGCGACCGGAGGCTACGAGGGGTTGCGTCGAGCGTTGGCCATGCCACCGGAGGATGTCGCGGTCGAGGTCAAGGAGGCCGTGTTGCTCGGACGGGGCGGGGCCGGCTTCCCCGCCGGGATCAAGTGGGGCTTCATGCCCCCGGTCTGGCCCCGCTACCTCGTGGTCAACGGCGACGAGTCCGAGCCGGGGACCTACAAGGACCGCCTACTGATGGAACGCGATCCTCACCAGCTGATCGAGGGATGCGTCATCACCTGCTACGCCCTCGGCCTGAACACCTGCTACCTCTACATCCGGGGGGAGATGGCCGTGGCGCAGGAGCGGGTGGCTCAGGCCCTGAACGACGCCTACGCCGCCAACCTCGTCGGCAAGAACATCCTGGGTACCGACGTGAGCGTCGACGTCGTGCTTCATTGGGGAGCAGGAGCCTACATCGTGGGCGAGGAGACGGCCCTCATCGAGAGCCTCGAGGGCAACCGCGGTATGCCCCGGCTCAAGCCGCCGTTCTTCCCGGCGGCCAAGGGCCTGTACATGAAGCCGACGATCGTCAACAACGTCGAGACGCTTTCGAACCTGCCGTGGCTGCTGACCCATAGCGCAACCGAGTACAAGCATTACGGGTCGGAGATGTCACCGGGCACCAGGATGCTGGCCATCAGCGGCCACGTGAAGCGGCCCGGAGTTTACGAGGTCGAGCACGGGAAGGTCACGTTCCGCGACCTCTTCTACGACGACAACTTCTGCCAGGGCATCCGTGACGGCAACGAGCTGAAGATGTTCATCCCCGGTGGTGGCTCGGCACCGTGGTTCTTCCCCGAGCAGCTCGATCTTCCGATCGAGGCGAGGCCGGTCGGGGATGCCGGCTCGATGCTCGGCTCGGGGGCGATCGTGGCGATGGACCACACGACCGATGCGGTCAAGGCGTGCCTTCGAATCGTGCGGTTCTTCGCTCGGGAGTCGTGTGGCAAGTGCACGCCGTGCCGAGAGGGCACCGCCTGGGAGGAGCAGATCCTCCAAAGAATGCTCGACGGCCACGGTCGGCCCGACGACATCGACCTGCTCCTGTCGGTCGGCTCCCAGATCAGCCCGGGCCCCTACCCGGTGGCCGCCAACCCCGAGGCCGGTCTGGCGGCGGTGCCGTTCCCGCCCAAGCAGACGACGATCTGCCCGCTCGGGCCGTCGTCGGTCGCTCCGATCACCTCCGCGATCCGGCGGTTCCGCCACGAGTTCGAGGCCAAGCTGGTGGGCCCGGCGGAGGACCCCGGTCCCGGTATCGAGGAGTTCGCCGCCGTCGACGAGGGGGAGCTGATCGAAGCGACGGTCGGTGCCTCGGATCTGCACGCGGTGCACGGAGAAGGCGAGCGATGACGTCGACCGAGCCGGTCACCGCGACCACCGGCGTCCCCTTCACACTCAACGGCACCGAGCTCGAAGCTCGGGACGGTGAGCTGCTGATCGCAGCGTGCGAGCGCAACGGCGTGCACATCCCCCGGTTCTGCTATCACCCGCGAATGGAACCGGTCGGCATGTGTCGCATGTGCCTGGTCGAGGTCGACACCGGTCGCGGGCCGTCGCTTCAGCCCAGCTGCATGTTGCCGGTGACTCCGGACATGAAGGTCGAGACCGAGTCGGAGGCGACCAAGGCCGCCCAAGACGGCGTACTGGAGCTGCTCCTGGTCAACCACCCACTCGACTGTCCGGTCTGCGACAAGGGCGGCGAGTGCCCGCTCCAGGACAACGCCTACGCGTTCGGCCCGGGGGAGAGTCGCTTCGTCGAGGAGAAGCGCCACTTCGAGAAGCCCATCCCGATCAGCGACCTCGTCCACCTCGACCGCGAGCGCTGCATTCTCTGCGATCGCTGCACCCGCTTCGCCGCCGACGTAGCCGGTGACCCGTTGATCCACTTCATCGACCGAGGTTCCCAGACCCAGGTCAACACCTTCCCCGACCATCCGTTCTCGTCGTACTTCAGCGGCAACACCGTCCAGATCTGCCCGGTCGGGGCCTTGACTGCCGCCCCCTACCGGTTCAAGGCCCGGCCGTGGGATCTCGACGCTGTCGAGTCGACGGCCACGGTCGACTCGTCAGGCGCGAGGGTGGTGCTCCAGTCGTCGCAGAACGAGCTGGTGCGGGTGCTCGGCGTCGACAGCGACGCCGTGAACTGGGGCTGGCTCTCCGACAAGGAGCGGTTCAGCTACGAGGTCACGACGAGCCCCAGCCGGATCACCGAGCCACTCTTGCGGCGGGGTGGCGACGAACTGATGCCGAGCCGGTGGAGCGACGCTACCAAGGTCGCGGCCCGAGCGTTGCGCGGCGACCCTGAGCGGATCGCCGTGATCGGCGGCGCCCGCCTGTCGCTCGAGGACCAGTACGCCTGGGTCAAGCTCATGAAGGGCGTGATCGGCACCGACAACGTCGACTGCCAGCTGGGTGACGGGCTCCCAGCCCCGATGGCGCTCGGCCTGCCTCGAGCCACGATCGACGAGGCCTGCCAACCGGGTGGCATCGTCGTCCTGATCGGGCCCGATCCGAAAGAAGACCTCCCGACGCTGTTCCTCCGCCTTCGCCACGCGCTCGTCAACGATGGCGTCGATCTCGTCGAGCTCACGCCCCGGCCCGGCGGTCTGTCGCCGTTCGCCGCCGTGTCGTTGCACTCGATGCCGGGCACGGTCGGTCAGGTGGCGGCGGCGGTGGCGTCTGACGAGCCGGCCGAGGTGGTGGCTGGCATCGAGCCGGAACGGGTGGCGGCCGCCCGCGAGCTGCTCACCAGCGGCCGTCCGGTGACCGTCCTGCTCGGCCGGGCGAACCTCGCCGAGTCGGCTCGCTACACCGCGGACGCGGTAGGGGCACTGTTGCGGTTGGTGCCCGAGTCGTCGTTCCTCCCCATGCTCCGGCGAGGCAACATCATGGGTGGTCTGGAGATGGGCATGACCGGAGGCTTTCTCCCGGGCGGGGTGCGCCGGTCGGGAACGGACATCCCGGGCTGGGCGTTCACCCCGGAGTTCGACGGGAAGGACACCGACGGCATGCTCCGAGCGGCCGTCGACGGTGAGATCGACACGATCGTGTTGCTCGGAGCCGATCCGGTCGAGGACTTCCCGGACGCAGCACTCGCCAGGAAGGCGCTCGAGGAGGTCTCGACGGTGGTCGCCCTCGATGCGTTCATCACGTCGTCGTCGTCGCTGGCCGACGTCGTGCTCCCGGTAGCGCTCTTCGGTGAGGCCGACGGCACGTTCCTGAACGTCGAGGGCCGACTCAGCCCGCTCCGGGCCAAGGTCACCCCTCTGGGCCAGGCGAAGGCCGACTGGATGATCGCAGCGGAGGTGGCGATCGCCCTCGGGATCGACCTCGGGTTCGTGACCATCGAGGAGCTGCGGGCCGAGCTGTCGAAGACAGCGTCGCTGGCCGACATCGACTGGTCGATGGTCGATTCGGCGACCGACGGTCCGGTGATCGACCTCAAGCGTCAATGGGTGCTCGAGTTCGGTGATGCGGCAGTTCCCCCCGCCCTCGGCAGCTACGGTCTTCGCCTGGTGGTGGATCGGAAGCTGTGGGATCTCGGGACGATGGTGCAGGAGTCGCCGGCACTGGCTGGCCTTCCCGAGGTGGCGGTGCTCCATCTCGCTCCCGCCGACGTGCAGGAGCTCGGACTCACGGCGGGGGAACCGGTCGTCGTCGATCGCGACGGTGAGACCTTCGAGCTGCCCTTCGTCGCCGACCCGAGCGTGGTGCCCCGAACGGCATGGTTGCCGGTTCGGCTCCCCGGGTTCGACGTGCGCGAGCTGATGTCGGCTGGGCGGTCGGTGACGACCATCATGATTCGCCAGTCGGGGCGGCGCTGATGGGCGGAGAACCGTACCTCGGCGACGGGATCGACTTCGGCGATGTGATCGTGGCCGTGGTCAAGGCCGGCATCGCCTTCGTGATCCTGCTCGTGGCCGTCATGTTGATGGTCTGGTTCGAGCGGAAGGTGATCGGCCGCCTCCAGAACCGCCTCGGGCCGACCGTGGCCGGCCCGATCGGTATCTTCCAGACGCTGGCCGATGGGATCAAGCTCTTCTTCAAGGAGGATCTGATCCCGTCCCGCTCCGACCGGTTCGTCTTCAAGTTGGCCCCGTATCTGTCGCTGATCCCGGCCTTCCTCACGTTCGTGCTCGTGCCGGTCGCAGGCGACTTCTCGAACGGGCGCAACGGCTCGGTGACCGTCTTCGGCCGTGAGACGTTCCTCCAGGTCGCCGACGTGCCGGTCGGGATCCTGTTCTTCCTGGCCATGAGCTCGCTCGGCGTCTACGGGATCATGCTCGCCGGATGGTCTTCGGGCTCGAAGTACCCGCTCCTCGGCTCGGTTCGGGCATCGGCCCAGGCCATCTCGTACGAGGCCGCGCTCGGCCTGTCGCTGGCCTCGGTGCTGCTCGTGTCCGGCACCCTCAGCACCAACGAGATCGTTCAGGTCCAGGCCGGGGACGGCTTCCGAGGCATCATCCCCAACTGGAACGTGATCGTCACCGGGTTCGTACCGTTCGTCATCTTCCTGATCGCCGGCACCGCTGAGCTCAACCGGCCCCCGTTCGATCTCGTGGAGGCCGAGCAGGAGCTCGTCGGTGGCTTCCACACCGAGTACTCCTCGATCCGGTTCGCACTGTTCTTCCTGGCCGAGTTCATGAACACGGTCACGATGTCGGCGATCATCGTGACGCTCTTCTTCGGCGGTCCGGCCGGCCCGAACTTCGGGGTCCTGCCCGGCTGGTTGTGGGGCTTCGTCTGGTTCTTCCTCAAGCTGCTCGTCTTCCTGTTCATGTTCGTCTGGTTCCGGGCGACGCTGCCCCGCCTCCGCTACGACCAGCTGATGGACCTCGGCTGGAAGCTGCTGATCCCGCTCTCGCTCGGCTGGTTGCTGATCCTCGGCGCGATCCGGGTCGCTCAGGACGGGGGGTTCGGGTTCTCGGGAGCCGACGACGCCGACACCGCGGCCACGACCGACACCTTCATCGTGCTGGCGATCGCCCTGGCGATCGGGGCCGTGGCGGCTGGCCTGCTCGGGGCTGCCCTCAGAGCCGCCCGCCACGATCGCCTCGTGAGCGAAGGCCTCGTGGAGATCCCGGCACCGGAGGTGAACTGATGGGTTATCTGGAGGGGTTTGGGGTCACGTTCAAGAAGTGGGCCGAGGGGGTCACGACCAAGCAGTACCTGGGCGGCCGAGGCGGTGCTACCGACGAGAAGGCCCCCAAACCGGAGCGGTTGCACGGACGCCACGTCTTGAACCGGTACGAGGACGGCATGGAGAAGTGCATCGGCTGCGAGCTGTGTGCCGGGGTGTGTCCCGCTCGCTGCATCTACGTCCGGGGCGCCGACAATCCTCCCGACGACCCGCGGTCCCCCGGTGAGCGATACGGCTACGTCTACGAGATCAACTACCTGCGGTGCATCCACTGCGACCTCTGTGTCGAGGCTTGCCCGACCGAAGCGATCACCGAGACCAAGCTGTTCGAGTTCTCCTTCACCAATCGGGCCGACGCGATCTACACCCGAGACGAGCTGCTGGTCGATGACGACGGCAGGCCCAAGCAGATGCCATGGGAGGACTGGCGACCCGGTGAGGACGCCGACACCTCGGGGTGGATGCGGGCCACGTCACCGGCAGGCCGTGCGGAGTACGAAGGCGTGGTCGGCTGGTCGGGCGAGCTCGGCTACGGCGTTCGGGAGCCCGAGCTCGGCCAGACCGCTCCCCGCCGCGAGCCCGACGGCGACCTCGACGATGACCATGGCGAAGGCCACGGCGACGGGCACGGAGGGGGGCATCACTGATGGTCGATGTCATCGTGTTCGTCATCGCTGCCGCCATCATCCTCGGCGGCGCGTTCGGCGTCGTCCTCAACAGCAACCCGGTTCGGGCCGCGCTGTCGCTCATCGGGTCGTTCTTCGGGGTGGCGGTGGTCTTCATTCTCCAAGAGGCGCACTTCCTGGCCCTGGTCCAGATCGTCGTCTACGCCGGCGCGATCGTCGTGCTCTTCCTTTTCGTGATCATGCTGCTCGGCGTCGACCGGGCCGAGGACCTCAGCGTGGAGCCACTGGCCGGCCAACGGGCCGCCGGGGTCGCGGTCGGCGCTCTCGTCCTTGCCCTCGTGCTCGGCGGGCTGTTCCTCTCGGGTCCCGGGGGCGACGAGGGCGCGGTCGCCCTCACCGGTCAGCAGGCTGCCACTCAGCCGCTGGACCGCAACGAGTCCGATGTCGACCAGCTCGCCAACGACCTGTTCACCCGCAACGTGCTGGCGTTCGAGGCGACGGCACTGTTGCTGACCATCGCCACGGTCGGCGCGGTGGTCCTGGTCAAGAACCAAGGAGCGGAAGACCTCGTGGTCGACGAGCCGGGCGAAGCGGCGAGCTGAGGAGAGAGCGGGAGCGATGGAAGTAACCGAGACCTGGTACCTGGTCCTGAGTGCCGTGCTGTTCGCTATCGGTTTCACGGGTCTGCTCGTGCGGCGGAACCCGCTGGTGATGTTCATGTGCGTCGAGCTGATGCTGAACGCGGTGAACATCTCGTTCGTCGCATTCTCCGATGCCCTCGACGATCTCGCCGGCCAGACCGCCGTGTTCTTCGTGTTGGTGGTGGCGGCGGCCGAGGTGGTGGTCGGCCTGTCGATCGTCGTGGCGGTCCTCCGCCGGGGCCCGGCGATGACCGCCGATGACCTGTCGTCGTTGAGGGGCTGATCTCGTTGCTGGAAGCCGCTTGGTTGATACCCGCTTTCCCGCTGGCCGGGTTCATACTTCTGGTCGCCTTCGGTCGCCAGCTCGGCGAGCCGCTGTCGGGATGGCTCGCCACGCTGGCCAGCGCGGGGGCGTTCATCGCGACCGTCGTCGTCTACGCCGGCCTCGTAGTCGAGCCCACCGAGGAGCGCTTCTTCATCCTGAAGCTGTACACCTGGGTCGAGTCCGGCTCGTTCAGCGCCGACGTCGGCCTGCTCATCGACCCCCTCGCGGTCACGATGGCGCTCTTCATCACCGGCGTCGGGACCATGATCCACCTGTATTCGATCGGGTACATGCACGGCGATCCGAAGTACTCGACGTTCTTCATGTACCTGAACCTGTTCATCACCTCGATGCTGCTGCTGGTCTTGGGCGACAACCTGCTGCTCACCTTCCTCGGCTGGGAAGGGGTCGGCGCCTGCTCCTACCTCCTCATCTCGTTCTGGTTCACCGATGAGAGCAACGCCACCGCCGGGAAGAAGGCGTTCGTCACCAACCGCATTGGCGACTTCGGCTTCATGCTGGCCACGTTCATCGTGTTCACGCAGATCGGATCGATTCGGTACACCGACATCCTCACCCGCGCCCCCGAGATCTCGACGTTCGCCGCCACGCTCATCGTCGTGCTGTTCCTGCTGGCCGCGGCCGGGAAGTCGGCCCAGCTACCCCTCTACGTCTGGCTGCCCGACGCCATGGCCGGCCCGACGCCGGTATCGGCGCTGATCCACGCCGCGACGATGGTCACGTCGGGCATCTTCCTGCTGACGAGGCTCAACCCGGTGCTGGCCGAGGCCGAGCTGTGGAGCCGGGGACTCATCGCTTGGGTCGGGGCCCTGACTGCGCTGCTGGCGGCCACGATCGCTGTCGCCCAAACCGACATCAAGAAGGTGCTGGCCTATTCGACCGTCTCGCAGCTCGGGTACCTGTTCTTGGCCGTCGGCGTCGGCGGCTACGTCGGTGCGATCTTCCACATGGTCACCCATGCGTTCTTCAAGGCGTTGCTGTTCCTCGGCTCGGGGTCGGTGATCCACGGGCTTCACGACGAGCAGGATCTGCGACGGATGGGTGGCCTCGCCCGGTTCATGCCGGTCACGGCGTTTACGTTCATCATCGGCTGGCTCGCCATTGCCGGCGTGCCACCGTTCAGCGGTTTCTGGTCGAAGGACGAGATCCTCCTGTTTGCCTGGAACGCCGACGAGATCGGGGGCAAAGCGCTGTGGGCCATCGGTCTGGTGACCGCCCTGCTTACTGCGTTCTACATGACCCGACTGGTCATCCTCACGTTCCTCGGACGAACCCGGTTCTTCGACGTGACCACCGATGAGATCGACCGAGCAGTCGAAGCCCGCCTCGACGGCGCCCGGGCCGAGATCACCGCCGCTGAGGAGGCGAAGGCGACGGCCGACGGCGAGGCCGAGAAGGCCCTCGCCGACATCGCCAAGCGGGAGGAGGCGCTCGACAAGGCCCGGTTGACAGCCAGGGAGTCGACCGCCGAGGTCGCGGCATCGACCCCAGACGCCGATGGCTACGACAAGCTCGTCAAGGCGATGGACAGGGCAACGAAGGCGATCCCCAAGGCTGAGACCGCGCTGATCAAGGCCAACGAGAAGTCGCTCGAAGCCGCCCGTGCGGTGCACGCCGCACAAGAGCACGTCGAGGCGATGGGCGGCGGGCTCGACGCCCTGGCGGCTGAATCGCCACCCCGGCCGCCGCCAGTGGTCACCGCCCGTACGCCGGCGACGCCGGTCGGCGAGCTCGCTGACTACCTGCCTGACAGCTACACGCGTCGCCAGGACCAGCGGCCCCACGAGTCGCCGTGGACCATGACGTTACCGCTGCTCATCCTGGCCTTCTTCGCAGTACTCGCCGGCGCGGTCAACCTCCCGTTCACCAGCGACCTGCACATCCTGGAGCACTGGCTCGAACCGTCCCTGTTCGGCCACGAGGCGGAGGTGGCTGCCTCGGCCGCCACCAAGTGGCTGCTGGCGATCGTCGCGGTCGTCGTCGGCGTGGTGGCGGTCGTCGCCGCCTTTGCCGTCTACCTCCGGGGGCGGGGATCGGCCGAGGACGTAGAACAGGACGTCTTCGCCAACGCCTGGTATATCGATGCCAGCTACGCCACCTTCATGGGTGGTCCGGGGCGGCGGATGTTCGAGCTGGCCGCCTGGTTCGACCGCACCGTCGTCGACGGTCTCGTCATGGGCACGGCGTCCACGCTGGTCCAGGCCGGGCGCGGGCTCCGCATGACCCAGCCGGGTTTCGTTCGGTCGTACGCGCTCGGCATCGGTGTCGGTGCCGCCTTCGTGATGGTGTGGTTCCTCGGGAGGTTGTTCGCATGAGCGCCGGAGCGAACGGAGTCGCTCCTTACCGAGTTCCGCCTTCGGCGGAACGTCGACTGCTGGGTTCTGTCGTGTGGGATCAAAAAGGTGGACCAATGAGCGCCGGAGCGAACGGAGC
>JAOTYQ010000574.1 GCA_029861725.1 Acidimicrobiia bacterium
GGCCCGGACCGCCCCATCGGGCAGGTGGGTGAAGTCGAGCGTGAAGCACGAGTCCCACACCCGCCAGCGCTGGGCTTCGTCCCCACCGAGGTTGGTGACCTCCTCGGTGGTGCCACAGAAGCAGGTCGGACAAGCCATCGTGCAGTTCCCGCAGGCCAAGCACCGCTCGGCGACGTCGTCCCACCGGGGATGGTCGAGGTGCTGGGCCGCCAGCGGAGGATCTTCCGGCCGCAGCGTTCTCCCCATCGCCGCCACCGCGCGGTCGTTGACCAGGCCAACGGCCTCGCGGTCGGCCGCGGTCGCCGGGCGGCCGCCGATGTTGCGCAGCAGCGCGTGGCCGCGGTCGCTGCCCGGAGTGACGAGGAACTCGTGACGACGATCGTCGTGGAGCTCTGCGACGGCGAGATCGAACCCTGAGCGGGGACTGGGCCCGGTGTCCATCGACGCGCAGAAACACGTTCTCCCCGGATGGCCGCACCCGGCGGCGACGATGAACACGTCGTTGCGGCGGCTGCGGTAGTGCGGATCGGTGGCGTCGCCGTCGATGAAGACCCGATCGAGCACAGAGAGGGCGGCGAGATCGCACGATCTGATGCCGAAGAACGCCAGGTGGGGCGCGGCCGGTTGGGCTTCGGTTACCGTCACGGCGTCCTGTGAGCGCTTGGCGGTGATGAGCAGCGTGCGCTCCGGGTACACGTACCGCTTCCATGATGTCGCTGGACTTGAGAAGGCGAACAGCTCGTCGGTCCCGGTTCTGACCGCGGCGTACCGACCGCCGTCCTGGTCATCGGTCCAGCCAATCGGGAGGTCGGCGATGCGCTCGATCTCGTCATGGGTGATCACGCCGTCGCGCACCACGGGCCCGATGACGGTTCGGCCGGCATCACGGAGGCCCCGGAGGATCGCTTCGAGGCCGTAGACGTCGAGCATCATCGGCCCGACCGCTGTCGCCGACGGTGCCGATGGGCCGGACTCGGTCATCGAGCCCCAGCGGCTGTTTCGTCCAGGAGTGGTGCCAGGCGGGATCGGCGAAGGATATCGCGGGGGGAGATGATCCCGACGAGAAGGCCGCGGTCGATGACGAGCGCTCGCGCCCTCGGATTCGCCAGCTCGTCGATGATCTCCAGCACCGGTGTAGACGGCTTAACGATGAGGGCCTCGTCGACCTCGGTGGCGAGGTCAGCCGCCGTCTTCGTCCGTCGGCGCTCGGGGTCGAGCCGGCGGATACGAGCGAGATCGAGCATCCCCACGACTGCGTGACCGTCCCCTCGGCGCTCGACGACTGGGAAGATCGTCTGATCGTAGCGAGCGAAGAACCGGGTCAGCGTCTCGCCGATCGACGTCGAGGCCGGAATCGCGATCACCGGCGAGGTCATCACATCGGCCACGAGCTGCCCCCGGAGGGTTTGCCGCAGCTCTTCCTCCTCCTCGGTTCGGCGGGCCGACTGGGCGATCATCCAACCGATCGCCGCGAACCAGAGCCCACCGAGCGCACCCTGCCACAGCAAGAGCAACCCGAGGCCGGCCAGGACGTAGCCGACGACGACACCGCCGGTCGCGGCCCAGCTCGTCGCCCGGCGGAAGTCGCCGGTGACAGCCCAGACGATCGAGCGGAACACCCTGCCGCCGTCGAGCGGCAAGCCCGGCGTCATGTTGAAGGCGGCCAGGATCATGTTGATGACGGCGAGATAGGCCACGAGATCCACCAGCGCGTCTGGCTGTGATGTGGCGGCCAACGCACCGGCGATGCCGGCGAGCGCAAGAGCGATCAGCACGCTCGTGATCGGCCCGGCGATGGCGATGACGAACTCGTCGCTCGCTCGCCGGCTCGACGCGTCCGCTTCGGTCGCTCCGCCGAACAGGTAGAGGGTGATGCCCCGGTTCTCTATTCCCCGGGTCTGGGCCACGATGGCGTGGGCCAGCTCATGGACGAGGACCGAGCCGAAGAAGATGATGGCCCCGACCAGGGACAGGACGAGCAGCCAGCCGCTCGGCTCCCCGGGGTGCACGGTCTCCAGCCGCGCCTGGAATCCGAGCACGATCAGCGCGGCGATGATGACCCAGGTCCAATGAATGTAGACCTCGGTGCCGGCGAATCGGCCGATGCGCACGCTGCCGCGGTGCTTGTCCACTACCCCGAGCATCCGCGGGCCGGTTGCGTCCAGATAGGGTCCAAGGTCACCCCACCTCACGGACGATGCGCGGCGTACAGTCTCCCCCATGCAGCTCCCCGCTTCGCCCCGCACGCCCGACGCGCTGATGGCCGACGTGGTCGACCGGTTGGAGCCGGGGGCGGAGATCGTCGTCCCGATCGCCAACGGCGAACCGGTCCGGCTGCTCGACGAGCTCGAGCGGCTGGCCGACCGGCTGTCGGGTGTCCGGGTCCATCAGATGCATGCGCTGCGGGATCGGCCCTACCTGCACGGCACCCTCCGGCCCCACCTGGAGCACGTGGCCTGGTTCCTCTCGTCGATCACGAGAGCGGCGTTCAGGAACGGCGGATGTGACTTCGCCCCGGCCAACTTCAGCGAGATCCCCCGTTTCCTCCTGGCCAAGGAGCCGGCCGTGGTCCTGGCCGCCGCCAGCCCACCGGACCGGCTCGGTTACTTCAGCCTCGGGGTGAGCGCCGACTACACCGCCGCCCTGATCGGTCGAGTGCCGTTCGTCCTCGAGGTGAACCACCGGATGCCGCGGACGTTCGGGGCCAACCGGCTGCACGTCAGCGAGGTGGCCGGCTGGTGCGAGGCCGACTACGACTTGATCGAGGTCCCGGGCAACACCGGGCCTGACGCCGATGCCACGATCGCCCAGCTCATCGCCGACCGGATCCCCGACGGTGCGACCCTCCAGCTCGGCATCGGCTCGATCCCCTCGACCGTGGCCGAGCTCCTGAAGGACCATCGAGATCTGGGCGTGCACACCGAACTACTCGCCGATCCGATCGTCGATCTCGTCGAGGCCGGGGCGGTGACCGGCATCCACAAGCGGGCCTACCGGGGACGGATCGTCACCACGTTCGCCCTCGGCTCCCGCCGGCTCTATGACTTCTGTGACTACAACGATGCCGTGGTGTTCCTCTCGGTCGACGAGGTGAACGATCCTCGCAATATCGGGCGTGAGCCGAACTTCATCTCGATCAACAGCGCACTCGAGGTCGACCTGTTCGGCCAGGCCGCATCGGAGACCCTTGGCCCGTCGTACTGGTCGGGGAGCGGCGGGCAGGCCGATTTCGCCCGCGGCGCCCAGTACTCCCGTGGTGGGGATGGGTTCATCGCGCTCCGATCGACGACCAACGAAGGGCGAACGAGTCGGATCGTGGCCACCTTGCAGGCCGGGGCCGTGGTCACGACACCGAAGAACACCGTCGACAACGTTGTGACCGAGTACGGCGTCGCCGAGCTGCGGGGTCGGACGCTGGCAGAGCGAGCCGCTGCGCTCATCGATGTCGCAGCCCCTCAGCACCGTGAGCACCTCCGAGCCCAGGCCGCATCGATGGGGCTGCTCCGCTAACGGTCACCCCCAAGCCGGACCCCTTACCAGGAGCTGCGAATCGGCGGCGTCGGGACCTTCGGCTCTGCTGCAGCTCGACGTTGGGGCCTACCTTCAGGACGCGACCACGACCCGAAGGAACACGCCATGACGTCGATCACCCCCGACCGTTCACCACAGCTGTTCGACGGCCGCCCGATCCTCGAGCTGATCGTGCCCGTCGTGCTCGAAGACATCCAGGAACCGTACGAGCACGGCCTGGTCGTCGCCGCCGGCCTGGCTCAGAGCTGGCAGATCCCAGTGAGAATCGTCCACGTCGAAGACCACGCCAAGACGCATGCGACGACGATCGAACAGGTCAAGCAGGCGTTCCGGGGGATGCACCCCGAGCTGCTGGCCGACGCCGTCGAAGTCGAGGCCGACGACGTCGCGGCCGCGATCACCAAGGTCGCGACCGATCAGTCCTTGATCCTCCTCGCCTCCAAGCGGGCCTCCCAATGGCTCGAAGCGGCCTCGGTTGGGGAGGCGGTCGTGC
>JAOTYQ010000078.1 GCA_029861725.1 Acidimicrobiia bacterium
CTCGGAGGCGGGGACCGGCGTCGCCACCTCGACGTGCATGACGTATCGGACGTAGTCGACCGAGAGAGCGGCCATCATGTCGCTGAAGAGGTCGAACCCTTCGCGCTGCCACTCGGTCAGCGGGTCGCGTTGACCCATCGCCCGCAGGCTGATGCCCTCCCGCAGGTAGTCCATTTCGCCGAGGTGGTCTCGCCAGCGCTGATCGATGAGCTGCAACATGATCTGGCGCTCGATCTGACGCATGATCGATGCGCCGAGCTCCACCTCGCGAGCCTCGTAGCGCTCGACGCCTTCCGCCTCGATCAGCTCGAGCAGCTCGTCGGTGCCGCTCGCGGCTCCAAGGGCGTCGATCGACAGCTCGCTGGGCCAGAACGAGTGCAGCTCGGTGTGCAGGCCGTCGAGATCCCAGGTGTCGTCGAGCTCCTCGGCGCAGTAGGTGTGCACCAGGTTGTGGGCGACGTCGCCGATGGCCTCGATCGTGTCGTCACGCAGGTCGCCCTGGTCGAGGATCTGCTGGCGGCGCTTGTAGATGACCTTCCGTTGCTGGTTGAAGACCTCGTCGTACTTGAGCACGTTCTTGCGGATCTCGGCGTTGCGCTGCTCGACCGTGGTCTGGGCCCGCTCGACCGACTTGGTAACCATCTTCGATTCGATCGGCACGTCCTCGGGCAGGGCCTTGTCCATCACCCAGTTCATGGCGCCGGTGGCGAAGATGCGCATCAGGTCGTCTTCGAGGGAGAGATAGAAACGACTCTCGCCAGGATCGCCCTGCCGTCCGGACCGGCCGCGGAGCTGGTCGTCGATGCGGCGGCTCTCGTGGCGCTCCGTGGCGAGCACATAGAGCCCGCCGGCCTCCCGCACCGCCTCCCCGCTCTCGGCGCAGATCGGTGACCAGTAGTCGAGGCGCTTCTGGTAGTGGGCGGCGCCCTCGTCGGAGTCGAGCTCGTAGCCCTGCGCCTTCGTGTCGCGCTCGGCCAGCTTTTCGGGATTGCCGCCCAGGATGATGTCGACCCCACGGCCGGCCATGTTGGTCGCCACGGTGACCGAACCCGACTTGCCGGCCTGGGCCACGATGTCGGCCTCTCGGAAGTGCGCCTTGGCGTTGAGCACCTCGTGCTCGACACCCCGCTGGGCCAGGAGCTTGCCGAGCTTCTCGGACTTCTCGACCGATGCGGTGCCGACGAGCACCGGTTGGCCGTTGGCCACCCGCTCCTCGAGGTCGTCGACGACGGCGTCGAACTTCGCGTCCTCGGTCTTGTAGATCAGGTCGGGCTCGTCGGCCCGGATCACCGGCTTGTTGGTGGGGATCTGCACCACCGAAAGCCCGTAGGTGGTCTCGAGCTCGGCGGCGTCGGCGATGGCGGTGCCGGTCATCCCCGCCAGCTTCTCGTAGAGCCGGAAGTAGTTCTGCAGCGTGACGGTGGCCATCGTCTGCTGCTCCTCCTTGATCTTCACCCCCTCCTTGGCCTCGACCGCCTGGTGGAGGCCGTCGGACCACCGACGGCCTTCGAGCACCCGGCCGGTGAACTCGTCGACGATCTTCACCTCGCCATCGGCGACGAGGTAGTCCTTGTCGCGGTGAAACAGCTCCTTGGCCCGGAGCGCGGCGTTGAGCTGGTGAATGAGGTCGCCCTGGACACCGTCGTAGAGGTTCTGCACACCGAGGATCTCCTCGACGTTGGAGATGCCGTCGTCGGTGATGGCGACGATGCGTTTCTCCTCGTCGACGTCGTAGTCGACGTCGCGCTTGAGGCGACGGACCACGTCGGCGAACCGGTAGTACAGGTCGGCTGCGCCCCGGACCTTGCCGCTGATGATGAGGGGCGTCCTCGCCTCGTCGATCAGGATCGAGTCGATCTCGTCGACGATGGCGAACGTGTGACCACGCTGGGTCATCTTGTCGAGGCTGCGGGCCATGTTGTCGCGCAGGTAGTCGAACCCGAACTCGTTGTTCGTGCCGTAGGTGATGTCAGCGGCGTATTGCTCCTGCTTGAACGTCGTGTCGGTGTTGCCAGGGACGACGAGGCCGATCGTCAGGCCCAGCCAGCCGTGGACCTGGCCCATCCACTCGGCGTCGCGCGAGGCGAGGTAGTCGTTGACGGTGACCACGTGGACCCCCCGACGGGCGAGGGCGTTGAGGTAGACCGGGAGTGTGGAGACGAGGGTCTTTCCCTCGCCCGTCCGCATCTCGGCCACCGAGCCCCGGTGGAGCGCCGCACCACCCATCAGCTGCACGTCGTAGTGACGTTGACCGATGACCCGCCACGCCGTCTCGCGAACGACGGCGAACGCCTCTGGCAAGATGTCATCGAGGGTGGCGCCGTTGTCGAGGCGATCCTTGAAGACGGCGGTCTTGCCCTGCAGCTCGGTGTCGCTGAGCTTCTGCATCTCCGGTTCTAGGGCATTGATGGGCTCGACGAGGGCCTGAACGGCTTTGAGCCGTTTACCCTCGCCAGCCTTGAGGATCTTGTCGAGCAACTTCATGCGATCCCCAGTCTACGGCTTCGCCCGTCGAGTTTCGGTGGCGCCGGTGGCGGCGCCGGCCCAGGGCAGCGGCACGCCCGTGGGCGATCAGTCCACGTCGATCAGGCCGATGTCGCCATCGTCGCGGCGGTAGACGACGGCCGACTTGCCGGTGTCGGCGTTGGTGAAGACGTAGAAGTCGTGGTTGAGCAGATCCATCTGGAGGGCCGCTTCCTGGGCTTCCATGGCGGTCAGGTCGAAGCGCTTCGTCTTCACTATCTTGTAGACGGGCTCGTGGTCGTCGCCCCCGGCCAGGAGAGATTCGGGTACGAGCTCTGGTTCGATGTCGGGCCGAGCCCGACTCCTGCGCCGGCGCTCGACTTTCGTCTTCAGCTTCCGTATCTGGCGCTCGAGCTTGTCGACGGCGAGATCGATCGCTGTGAAGCCGTCCGAGGCGGAGACCTTGCAGCGGATGTGGTGGCCGTGACCCTCGATCGTGACCTCGCAGAACTCCCGTCGATCGGAGCGAGCGTTCTTCTCCTCCCAGAAGTGCACCTCGGCCCGGTCCATGCCGCCGAGATACTTGTCGAGGCGGCCGATCTTGTCGACGGCCTGGCTCCTCAACGTCTCCGAAACGGTGGTGTGACGACCGCTCACCGATACCTCCATCAGCGACCTCCTGGGTTGCTCGACTGTCCTACCCGGTCCCACCCAGTAAAGCCCATCACCGGGTCGACCACAGCCACGACCCCAACGGTCACATGACCGGCCCCGGCGTCGCGGAGCACATCGGCACATACGGCGAGGGTCGCACCGGTTGTCGCGACATCGTCGACGAGGAGCACTCGATTCGGGGCTCGCCTGGCGGCGGTGATCGTGGGGCCGGCGAGCCGCTCGCTCCTGGAGCGGTTGGCCTGTGCGCCGCCTCGATGGCGAGCGAGCAGCCTCTCGGCCCCGACCCCGAGCGCCGCGTCGACCCGACGGGCCAGCACCCGGCCGTGGTCATAGCCACGACGGTGGCGTCGGCTCCGGCTCGCGGGAACCCAGGCGATCGCGTCGATCGGAGCAGCTCCGGCCCCTTCGTGCCGCAGGCAGCGCCCGAGGCCATCGCCCAGGGCGCGCAGCACATCGCGGCGGGCTCCGTTCTTCCCCTGCACGATCAGGCGGGCGACGCGATCGTCATAGCGGAATGCGGCGGTGAGCGCATCGACGCGATCGGCCAGGATCCCGGCGAGCAAGTCGGCGCCGGCGCTGGTGGTCGGCCGTTCGAGGCGTTCGTAGCACGAGGCACAGATCGAGCTGCTGGCCCGGCCGCAGCCCGGGCAGCGGCGATCGAAGAGCATGGACGAGAGGGTAACCAGCCGCTGTGACGCCGCCGGTCATCACGACGGGGTGGCTCAGCTGGGCAGTGCGCCCGCCTCAGTAGCGGTAGTGGTCGGGCTTGTAAGGCCCCTCGACCGGCACGCCGATGTAGTCGGCCTGGTCCTGGGTCAGCTTCGTCAACCGCACGCCGAGGGAGTCGAGATGGAGTCGGGCCACCTTCTCATCGAGGATCTTGGGCAAGGTGGCGACCTCGGTGCCGTAGCCCTCGGCGTTGCGGTGGAGCTCGATCTGGGCCAGCACCTGGTTGGTGAAGCTGGCCGACATCACGAAGCTCGGATGGCCGGTGGCGTTCCCCAGGTTCAGCAGCCGGCCCTCGCTGAGGACGATGATCGAGTGCCCGTCGGGGAAGCGGAACTCGTCGACCTGCGGCTTGATGTTGATGCGCTGGATGTCGCTCTGGCGTAACAGGCCCGCCATGTCGATCTCGTTGTCGAAGTGGCCGATGTTGCCGACGATCGCTCCCTGCTTCATTCGCTCCATCATCTCGGCCGAGAGGATGTCCTTGTTACCGGTGCCGGTGATGAAGATGTCGGCGGTGTCGATGACCCTCTCGATCGTCGTGACCTGGTAGCCGTCCATCGCCGCCTGCAGGGCGCAGATAGGGTCGATCTCGGTGATGATCACCCGGGCGCCCTGACCTCTCAGCGCCTCGGCGCAGCCCTTGCCAACATCGCCGTAGCCGCACACGACGCAGGTCTTGCCACCGATCATCACATCGGTGCCCCGGTTGATGCCGTCGAGGAGGCTGTGGCGGGTGCCGTACCTGTTGTCGAACTTCGACTTGGTGACCGCATCGTTCACGTTGATGGCCGGGAAGGCCAGCGTGCCGGCGTCGCGCATCTCATAGAGCCGGTTGACCCCGGTCGTCGTCTCCTCCGACACGCCGCGGACGGCAGCGGCCATGCCCGTGAACAGCTTCGGGTCTTCGGCCTGCAGCTTCTTGAGGAGGGCGATGATGATCGCCCACTCCTCCGGGTCGTCGTCGGTGGCGTCCGGTACCGAGCCAGCGGCCTCGAACTCGGCCCCCTTGTGTACCAGGAGCGTGGCGTCGCCGCCGTCGTCGAGGATCAGGCTGGGGAAGCGTTCGGCGTCTGGCCAGCGCAGCGCCTGCTCGGTGCACCACCAGTATTCCTCGAGCGTCTCCCCCTTCCAGGCGTAGACGGGCGTGCCCTCCGGTCGCTCGGTGGTGCCGGTCGGCCCGACGACCACCGCAGCCGCTGCTTCGTCCTGGGTCGAGAAGATGTTGCAGCTCGCCCACCGGACCTCTGCGCCGAGGGTGGTGAGGGTCTCTATGAGCACCCCGGTTTGCACGGTCATATGCAGGCTTCCGGTGATCCTGGCACCGGCAAGGGGCTGCTCGTCGTAGAACTCGGCCCGCAGCGCCATCAGGCCGGGCATCTCGTGCTCGGCGAGCTCGATCTGCTTGCGGCCGGCGCCGGCGAGGTCGATGTCGGCGATCTTGTAGTCGCCCTCGGTCACGGTTCGTGGACGCGATTCGGTGGCAGTCATGGGGTGAGCTCCTTGATCGGTTTCCAGAAGAGGAGGGCTGAGGCCAGCTGGCCCGAATCAAGAACAGCCCGGAATCAGCTGTCAAGGGTACTGGCTCGTGCGCTCCGCCCGGTGGCTCGGTTCACGACCCCGACGACGCACGCCCGGACGGCCTGCTAGGCGCCCTCGAGGAAGCGACGCAACCCGCGGGCGGCCCGCCAGCCGATGAACTTGAACGCGATCGACATGACCGGGTTGGCGATGGCGTAGAACCCGCCGAACCGGAGCTCGGCCCGGTAGATCAGCTCCGAGCCTTCGCCGTCCGGCTCGATCGTGATCTCGTCCTCCGATCGCAGAGCCCCCGTGTCGGCCACCAAGAACAAGCGGCTCGGTGGTGCGAACTCGTTGACGTCGTAGCGCATGTCGAGCGGTCCTCTGACCCCTCGGACCGTCAGCTCGTAGGCCGCATTCGGACCTGGTCCGTCGCCCGACACCTGCTCGGCGCCGAGGACGCCGGGGTCCCACTCGACGAACCGGGTGACGTCTGCCACCCGAGCCCAGACCTCGTCGACGCTCAGCGGCGACTGGATCGTCGTTGCGTATCGGGGCATCGCTTCACTCCGCCGTTAGATGCCCGTGCTCAGGGCTGGAACGTTGGCTCGATGCCCTCGGCTGCGGCTCGCTCCAGAAGCCGCTCGTGCTCGGCGTCGCTGACGTCCTCGGCCTCGTCGATCAGCATGACGGGGATGTCGTCGTCGATCCGGTACCGACGCTTCAGGCGCGGGTTGTAGAGCGAGTCCTCGGCTTCGAAGTAGAGCAAGGGGCCCTTGTCGTCGGGGCAGGCGAGAATCTCGAGCAGTTGGGGATCGAGGGCCACCGTCGTTCCTCCAGGATCGTGAGCGGAAGGTCTCGCCCGAGGGTACTGGCGCAACAGGGAGCCGCCGCGCAGCCCGCCAGCGGTGCGCTAGTCGCCCAGGTCGCCAACGGTCGCCCGCCAAAAGGTGGCCGAGCCCTCCGGCCGGAAGTGGTAGGGCCCGTCGACGAAGGCGACGAGAGCCGCCTCACCGGCTCGGAGGCGGAGCGGGCCGGCCGTCCCGGGTCCCTCGAGGACCACCGCGCCCTCGGTGACCAGCACGATCTCGGGACCGCTCGGCTCGAACCGGCCGGGCTCGGCCCCGACCGCTCGCGTCAACGAGAACTCCGGGGTCGGCGATTGGAACCGATGGTGGCACCCGACCGGAGTCTGGATCGGAGCGGGACCGGTGCCGAGGTCGACCACGGTCAGGAGCTCGTCCACATCGACATGCTTGACGGTCAATCCCCCCCGGATGACGTTGTCGCTATTGGCCATCAGCTCGACTCCTACACCCCGGAGGTACGAGTGGAGGTTGCCGGCCCCCAGGAACACCGCCTCGCCGGGCTGCAACACGACGTGGTTCAACAACAGTGCGACGACGACACCGGCGTCGCCCGGGTGGTACCGGTTGAGCTCGGCGGTCCACCGAAGGTCGCGCTCGAACGGTGTCAGCGCGGGGTCGAGCCCGCGGGCAAGCAACCGCTCGGCCGCGGCCACCGCTTCCGACGCGACGCTCGACGCATCGGTCGGTCCGATCCGCAGCAACCAGGCCAACGCATCCAGCAGCGAGGTCGACGGGCCCGACCCGTCCCCCAGCCGCCGGCTGAGCTCGAGCAGGCCTCGACCGCCGCCGTCGGCCAGCGCTCCGATGAGTAGGCGGGTGGCGGGGAGGGGACGGAACCCGCACTTCGCCTCGAACTCGGTGAGGGCACAGATGAGCTCCGGCTTGTGGTTATCGTCGCGGTAGGTCCGGGACGGGCTGTCCCGCGGGATGCCCTCGGCATCCTCCCGGTGGTACCCGGCTCGGGCTTGAGCGAGGCTCGGGTGGACCTGGATCGACAGCGGCTCGGCGGCGGCCAGTATCTTCAACAGGAAGGGGAACTGGCCGAATCGGGCGTAGACGGTCGGTCCGAGCAGCGCGGCTGGTTGCTCGTCCACTGCATCGAGAAGCGAACGATCGGCGCCGATCAGGCTGGGGGCCACCGGATGCGCACCGAACCACAGCTCGGCCTCGGGTTCCGGACCGGGGGTGCGGCCCTGCAGCTCAGCGATGTGGCGTCGGTCGCCCCAGGCGTAGTGCTGCACCTCACCGACGAGCTTGTCCATCGTGTCTCCCCCTACCGTTGCCGGCAGCACCGGTAACGGGATCGTTCAGCCCACCTCGGCCATGACGGCCTGCACCTCGGCCACCCGCGCCGCGACTGCGTCGTCGTCGGCGGCCTCGAGGTTGAGTCGGAGCAGGGGCTCGGTGTTCGACGGGCGAAGGTTGAACCACCACGAACCGGTGTCGATCGTCAGGCCGTCGAGTCGGTCGGAGCGATGGCTGGCGTAGTGGGCGGCAACATGCTCGATGACCCGCTCGGCGTCGGACACCCTGGTGTTGATCTCACCCGACGCGGCATAGCGCCGGAGCGGCGCCAAGAGCTCGGAGATCGTACCGTCGGAGCGGGCGAGCTGTTCGAGAACGATGACCGAGGCGATGAGGCCCGAGTCGGCTCGCCAGTTGTCGCGGAAGTAGTAGTGGGCGGAGTGCTCGCCGCCGAACGCAGCACCGGTCTCGGCCATCATCTGCTTGATGAACGAATGACCGACCCGGGACCTGACCGCCGTGCCGCCCTCCTCGGCGATCACCTCGGGCACGGTCTTCGAGCAGATGAGGTTGTAGATGATGGTGGCCCCAGGATCGGCGGCCAGCACCGAGCGGGCCAGCAGCGCCGTGGTCAGCGACCCCGAGACCGGCTCCCCCCGCTCGTCGACGAGGAAGACGCGATCGGCGTCACCGTCGAACGCCAAGCCGACATCGGCCCCGGTCTCGACGACCCGGGCCCGGAGATCGGCGAGGTTCTCGACCTGGATCGGGTTCGCTTCGTGGTTGGGAAACGTGCCGTCGAGCTCGGCGTACAGGATCTCGAGCTCGAACGGCAGCTCGGCGAACACCTCTGGCACAACGAGGCCGCCCATGCCGTTCGCGGTGTCGGCGACGACGCGCAGCGGCCGGAGGCCATCGGTATCGATGAAGCTGCGGACGTGCGCTGCGAAGTCGGCGAGGAAGTCTCGCTCGCTCCGGGTGCCGAGGTCGCCGCCGTGTGCCGGCGGATCGAGTGCGTAGCGCTTGATGTCGGCGAGACCGGTCGACTCGCCGATCGGGGCGGCACCGGCTCGGCAGAGCTTGATGCCGTTGTACTCCGCAGGATTGTGGGATGCGGTGAACATCGCCCCTGGCAGGTCGAGCACGCCCGATGCGTAGTAGAGGAGGTCGGTCGACCCGAGCCCGGCGTCGACCACATCGAGTCCCTGAGCCATCAGCCCGGCTGCGAAGGCGTCGACCAGCTCAGGACCGGACGGGCGCATGTCGCGGGCGATCACCACCCCCTGCGACGCCGGCTCGGCTTGACGCAGGTAAGCAGCGAAACCGGACCCGATCGACCGGCACAGCTCGGGGCTTATCTGCCGTGGATAGACACCGCGGATGTCGTACGCCTTTACGATGTCGTCGAGAACGAGGGCGAAGGTGTCGGTCACGACAGCAGAGTACCCCTGGCACCTCGGCCCCGAGCCACATGGGAGCAGGAATGCCTTCACCGTCGACGAGACCGCTGATCGGGGTCACGGGCCGGCGCCGCAAGGCCGGTCAAATCGCAGGGTTCCACGACGCCTTGGGCCACCTCGACGCCGACCTGTACCTCACGAACTACAACGTCGATGTCATGGAGGCCGGCGGGCTGCCCGTGTTGCTGCCGCTCGACGGTGACCCGCTCGACTATCTCCCCCACCTCGACGGCCTCGTGTTGACCGGTGGTGCCGATCTCGAACCCCACCGCTACGACTACGCCCCGGATGGCGCAGGCACGTACGAACCCGAGCGCGACGACGTCGAACTCCGACTGGCGGTCGGCGCCCTCGAGGCGGCCCTCCCGATCCTCGGCATCTGCCGCGGCCTGCAGCTGCTGAACGTCGCGACCGGCGGGTCGCTGCATCAAGACGTCCCCGCCCATTCCCGCTACGACGTCGACCCCGCCGGGAGCGTCCACGACGTGTACTTCTCCGAGCACAGCCGGCTCAGCCTGCTGTACGGCGACGGGACCGAGGTCAACTCGCTCCACCACCAGACCGTCCACCGCCTCGGCGATGGCTTCGTCGTGACCGGCAGGGCGCACGACAACACGATCGAGGGAATGGAGATGCCAGGCCGCGACGTCATCGCCGTCCAATGGCACCCGGAGATGCGCCCCCATCGAGAGCCAGTGTTCGACTGGGTGGTCAAGCGGGCTGCGTCCCAGCGGGCGGCGGGCTGATCGAGCCGATCCCGGCCGCACCGCACCGTTGGCCGGGTCGCCCTGACGCGACCCAAGCGCGATCAGCAGCCGGTGATCGCCCTCGCCTCGAGGGTCGCCGCCTGGTCGTCGGTAGGTCGATATGCGCCAGCCCCCGCCCACCGCCGGATCCGGAAGAGGTCGGTGAGCAGTCCGATCGTGTCGCCGACCAGACTGACCGAGGATCCGGGGCGATTGGTGACGGAGACGGGCATCTCGGTGAGCGACAGGCGGTCCTGTTCAGCCAGCAGGAAGATCTCGACATCGAACGCGAAGCCATCGATGCGAGTGCGCTCGAAGATGATCTTCCCGATGTCGGACCGGAAACCCTTCAGCCCGCATTGCGTGTCGTGGAAGTTACCGAGCAGCACGGCGTGAGTCAGCAGGTTGATCACCCGCCCGCCGAGCTCGCGGAGGCGTCGGGCGCGAACGAGGGTGTTGGTGTCATCGTGGCGACGGCTGCCGACCACGATGTCCCAGCCCCGTTCGACCTGTTCGAGCACCTCGATCAGGAGGTGGGCCGGGTAGGCGAGATCGGCATCGGTGAACACGATCGCTCGCCCCTTGGCCGCGAGGACGCCGGCCTTGACCGCTGCGCCCTTGCCTCGGTTTCGGTCGAGCTCGATCGTGCGGGCGCCTGCGGCTGCGGCCGCGTCGGCGGTGCCGTCCGCCGAGCCGTCATCGACCACGACGACCTCGAACGACCCGCTCGACAGTCGCCCGTCGAGCTCCGTGATGATGGCGGCCACGGTCTCACCGATCAACGAGGCTTCGTTGAAAGCGGGAACGACGACGCTCAACCGCAGCTCGCCGGGGGCCGGAGGTCGTGCTAGCTGCTCACCGAGCTCACGGCGTACCTCGTTGAACAGGATTCGGCGGTAGGCCGCCCACCGGATCGCCGCTGCGGTGAGTACCGCGAGCGCCTTCGCGACGAGGAGACCGAGGCCGGCCCGGTCGAGCAGGTGGAGCACGACGACGTCGACCGTCCCGGCGGCCAGAGCGGTGGCGGCGAACAGGCTCGGACGGCGAACCCACCGGGCCGAGGGGCTGCCGCGGAACGTCAGGTTTCGGTTGAGGAGGTACGACAGGATGGCGGCCAGGGCCAGCGCCGTGACATCGGCGGCGAGCAGCCCGATGTCGGCCAGGGCGACCAGCGTTGCGACGTCGACCGCGGTCGCCAGGAGGCCGACGAGGACGAACAGCCGGAGCCGGCTCCTCACGGGGAGCTGGGGTCGTCTCGGCTCACTTCGGTTGAGAGGGTCGTCTCGACGCCGGGTTGCGGTTCGGCGAGCTCGCCGTTCGGGCGCGAAGCTTCGCTGGTCGTCGGTCCGGCCGCAGTGCCCACTGAGCCGAGATCGGTGAGGGTCTCATCCCAGTCGCGCTCGTGACCCCCCCACACATCGGTCCGTTCGATCTCGGACCAGCGGCGCCGATCCGCCGCGTACAGGCCGACCAGGGCTCCGACGCCGAGCAGCGTCGCGAGCGTGCCAAGCCACTCGACCAGCGACCGTCCGTACGTGAGCTTCACGCGAGTATCGGTCGGCACCACAGCCATGAGGTTGGGACCGACCCGCCACGGACCCTCCGCTCCGTCGACCTTCCAGTTCGGGAAGTACGACACCTTGACCAGGACGGGACTCCCGACCTCGTCGACCGAGAACTCGACCGACGACGTACCCACCCGGACGTCGCTGACCGTTACCGGCTGCGCCGGCTCTCCGTCGGTCGGCAGCAGGGCCTCGACCCGTTGCCAGTCGTCCGGGCCATCCTCGGCGGGAAGGGCCTGGAAGGCGGCGGGATCGTTGTAGAACGTCACGGCCTGGCCGACCCAGCCGATGTCGAAGCGATTAGCGGCCTCGCCGGCGAGCTCGGCCGTGCGGCCCTCGACGACCACCGGTTCGGTGCGGAGCCCTTCGACGAGCTGACTCCCCGCCACCTCGAAGATCACGAAGGGTTGGGCCTCGGCGACCTCGGACAGGTCGGGATGCTCCCGTGCGGCAGCGATCGAGGCGTCCTCCTGGGCCATGTAATAGCGAACCCCCATCACCTGGAGCTGAGCGATACCGCGATCGATGTCGAAGTCCTGATAGGGAAGATCCCGCTGTGCGCGCGACGGGTTCTGCGACAGCATGCTCTGGTTCAAGAAGTGGAACGGCGTCGTAGCCGAAGACTCGAAGTACAGCCCTTCCATCGAGCCGATGCAGCCGTCGGTCCAGTGCGGCAGCAGCATCAGCGCCATTGGGGTGCCGTAGCGGTCGAGCTCCTTGTCGTACTCCCACATCGCCCGCCCGCAGCCATTGACCTGGCCGACCTGGTCCATCGCCGAGACCACGCTGCGGTACTCCCGGTACGACGCCTTCTCCTCGTAGCCGGAGTAGTTCCACGCCGTCCAGCTGGGGAGGAAGCTCTTGGCGTGCGACGTCAGCTTCATCCACGTGTAGGTGCCTTCAGCGTCCTCGACACCCCTCGGCAGGATCCGCAGCGGCATCGCGACGGCGATCAGACCGCCGACGAGGAACAGGACGCTGGCAGCCGTCGTGATCCGCCGGTCGGGCCGGTTGAAGTCCTCCGAGACCGCAACGGCGGCGAAGCGGACCGCGACGCCGACGCCGACGGCGGCCAGCAGATAGACCGACAGGTAGTAGAACGGAAGCAGTCGAGCATTCCACAGCGGTCCCTCGCCGAGGTTGGCAACGGCCGCAGCAAAGACCAGCCCGGTCGTTGCGAACAACAGTCCGACCCGCTCGCGGAGCGCGACGGCGCCGATCGCGCCGACGGCAGCGACCGGGAGCGCGACCTTCATCGGGACGGTCAGCATGGCCGGACCCACTTCGTCGAGCCGCTCCCAGCCCATGTCGTTGAAGAACGGCTCGCGAAGATAGAACGGCAGGAGCCAGAACGCCGAGAGCAGGGCGGCGGTCGGGCCGGTGACGACCAGCCACGTCGCCCGCTCCCGGACCTCGGGTTCGGCGGCGACGACCGCTGCGAACACCACGACCACGGCACCGATCGCGAGCGCGGTGACCGAGCCCGACGTGCCATCGGCCAAGGCCACAGGAACGAGGGCCAGCGCGATGGCGCACGCCACCGGCCAGAGGCGCGGCACACTCGGGCCCATGACGACCAGGACGACGAGCGCGGTCATGGCGAAGAACACCGGAATCAGGTGGGTGAGAGCGATCAGCGAGATCACGATCGCCGAGATCGTGCGCCAGCGGCCGGTGTCCATGCCCCGAGCGGCGAGCCCGAACGCGAGCAATGACAGGCTCAGGCTGATCGAGAAGGCGAACTCCCCGGCCAGCGTCGACGCGATGTTGCCGCCGTAGATCGTGAAGTTCGTGTCGAACAAGAAGAACAACGCCCCGATCGGCAGCAGGGCCGGAATCGGCTCCGGGGCCCGGGCCAGGCGCCCCATCGCCCACGCTGCGATCGGGAACGCGATGAGGCCCGACACGCTCACCAGCTTGAACGCGATCCCGTACGGCACCGACAACAGCAGCAGCGACGCGAGCCCGACGAACAGCCGGATCTTGATCTTGCGGTCGGAGTCCTTCGTGAGCACGAACGTGGCTGCCACGATCGCCACGACGAGCGGCACGGCGATCCACGGGCGGAGGCCGGCGTTGACAGCCACGATCGCCAACGACGGCACGACCATGTAGAACCGATAGGCCGGGAAGCCCGCGTACCAATCGGGGGTCCAGCCAACGAGGCGACCTTCGCTGAGCAAATGGTCGCGCAGGAAGGCGGGGCCCCAAACGTGGGCCCCCATGTCGCCACCCGACGGCGTGGTGTCGGCCAGGAGCAGATCGGGCCGCATCTGAGCGAAGACGAACAGGCCGCACGCCAGGGCAACCGCGAGCGACACGAGGTCGGAAACGCTCCAGCGGCCAAGCATCGCCCCGAGCGGGCGCTCGGCCTTCAGCCGTGGCTGCAGCTCGGCGGCGGTGGCGGGCTGCGGTTCCTCGGCGAGCTCGACGTCACCGACGGCCTCGGGGTCCACCGGTTTCCGATCGCCGGTTCCGGGGAGTACGCCCGTCGCGGCGACGGCGTCGCCCGTCTCACCGCTCACGGCGCTCGGACACCTCGCCGCGTCGCGCGACGGATCCTGCTCTGAACAAGCCGGCTCGATATCACCGGCTTCAGGGTATTGACTCGGGGCCGCTCAGCGGCGTCGGCCGGCGTGTTCGCCAACCTCGGTCAGCGCTCGCTGGAGGTCGATTCTCTCGCCGGCCAGGTGCCAACGACGTTCGTCGCAACGCTGGCACGACTCCATCACGAGATCGCTCCCGTCCACCGTCATGGTGATCGTGACCAGCTCCACTTCGCACGCCTCGCACAATGCCGGGGCGCTCCTCGCCCCGTTGGCCTGCCCGTTGCCCTTCTCTCCTGCCATTGCCACCTCTTCCTGGTCCCCTTCCCGATCGGACCCGGACTCGCCACGCTGAGCGGTCGATGGCGATATGAGACCGCCGGCCCGACCACGGTGGGTCGCCGGAATCACGGTGCCTCGGAGGAAGCACCAGGCTCAGAGGCCGACGCCGAGGACGACGAGCGTCGCCGCGTTGAAGCCGACGTGCATCGCCCACGCCGGCCCGAGCCGCCCGGTCCGGACGGTCAGCAGTGCAGCACCGACCCCGAAGACGAACAGCCCCGGCAGCGGCAGGACCTGACGATGCACCACGGCGAAGACCGCGGACGAGATCACGATCGCCCAGGCCGTGCCGAGCCGGGACTGGACCGCTCGCAGCAGTAGGCCTCGGTAGAACAGCTCCTCGACGAACGGAGCGACCACGGCCACGGAGAGCGCGAACAGCGCCCACTCTGCAGGCCCATCGACCGCCTCCACCAGCCGCCGGGCCGATTCGCTGGGATCCCCGTCGACCAAGCGGAGCAACGGCCAGTAGAGCACGGGCAGGACGACGACCTGGGTCAGCACCCCGATCAGGAGCCCGATCGGGACGTCGCCGGGCCGGACCCAAGCGCCGTAGTCGGCAACCGGTCCTCGACCCTTGACCCTCGCCACCAGGACCGGCCCGACGCCGTACCCGAGCCACAGCCCGACATTCGCCAGCACCCCCGCTGCGATCGGCAAGACCTCGGGCACCTCGCCGGCGCCGTAGAGCGACGCCAACACGATGCCGGCCCATACAATGCTGA
>JAOTYQ010000575.1 GCA_029861725.1 Acidimicrobiia bacterium
TCCATTCATCGGGCGGAGGCGGCTGCGGTGGGGCACGGTGGGAACAGAGGCAACTGATTCGCTGCCGGGCGATGAGTTCGTGCCCGAACCCAAGTGGTCGTACACCCTGGGAATCGCCGTTGAGGCATCGCCGGAGGATGTGTGGCCCTGGATTGCCCAACTCGGACAGGGCCGCGGCGGTTTCTACACCTATCAGACGCTTGAGAACATGGTTGGTTGCAGGATCACCAACACAACGGAAATTCGCCCCGATCACCAGCATCCGGCGGTTGGCGAAGACATTCACCTGCATCCGACCGCACCGCCGATGCGAATAGAGATCGTCGATCCTCCGAACGCCCTCGTGCTTTTCGGGTCACCCGCCGATATCGGTGCCGAGGAGAGCTGGGGAATGTCAACCTGGCAATTCGCCGTCAACGCCGGCCCCGATGGCGGCAGCCGGCTACTGACCAGGGGCCGCTATGACTACACCCCGGACTGGAAGAGCCGCCTTGCGTTTGGACGCTTCCCTATAGAGGTGATCACTTTTGTGATGAGCCGCAAGATGATGCTCGAGATCAAGAGACTGGCAGAGCGCGACGCCTAACCACAATCCCGAAGCATTGCCCGGAACTCTGGATTCCCTGTCGAGATCTCCTCAGCCACGGGATGGGATTCCAGCGAAACCGACTACAACGATGAGGCCTTGCGCAGACCCGAGACCGCACGCGAACCACGAGAGCATTCCGGTGGTGGTCCCGGTTGACACTCCACGCCGGCGGTGCCCCGCCTGTCGTGCGCTCCACAGATCCCTGATCAGTGCCGCCCAGATCGCCCACCGCACCCGAGCGAGACCGCTCACTTGCTTCCGAGCAGATCCGGCATCCCAGGCCTCCCGTGCGCTCGGGCTTCTGACGCCCAACGCTCTCGATATCGCCACTGCAGAATCACGGCCAGCCGGTGCCGCGCAGCCGCCACAGATCGGCCCACGTGCGGTACCCGGTAATGACGCTGCGGAGGAGGCCGAAACCCGAGCGGCAACCGGCGTTGGAGAGTGGTCCAGGTGATCGGAACGAAATCACGGAGAGCGACTAAGCAGTGATCAGGTCCGGGCCGACGTCGACGGTCACCCTGGGTGGTCGACTCGGCGTAGGCGGCGGTGATGCCGAGCGCTCGAGGAGGGCCGGTGAGTTGTGCCTCGTTGCGGGTTGGGCTGGAGCATTATCGGGCTCGTCCCGGTTGGTCCAGTCCGAGAGCGCAACCCCCAGGTCTCACCGGTCCAAATCGCTCCGGACAAGTTGCGCCTGACTGCCTGACTGTCGCCCGCCAGCTGGATGGGACCAGTTCGTAGGGCTTGCGCCACCTAGATGGGACCAGGGCTGCGCCAGTTAGATGGGACCACTTGTGAGGGTCCACCGGGGTCGGTGTCGTTGACGCTCTGATTGCCGCCATCGCGTTGATTGACCCGAGAGGCGGTGGGTGTTGGCGTTCCGGGAGGTTCCTGTGTTCGAGGTCCGTGAAGTGCTCAGGTTGTGGCTGTTGGGCTATGGCTTACGAAGGATCGCGTCGATGGTGCGTAGTGACCGTAAGACGGTCACTCGGATGGTCGAGGTAGCGAAGGGTTTGGGCCTGGCTGCCGGTGACGGCATCGACCGGTTGAGCGACGAGTTCATCGGTGAGGTGATGTCGGTGATGCGGCCACCGCGCCCGGACCGCCACGGTGATACGTGGGCGCTGCTGGTCGAGCATCGAGCGAAGATCGAGGCGTGGGTCACCGCTGGTGATGTGCCGGCGCGCAAGATGGTCGAGTTGTTGTGTCGCCAGGGGATCGTGGTGCCGGAGCGGACGTTGAACCGGTTCCTGGCCGCCGAGTTCTCCTCGCCGGTCCCGTCGACGGTTCGCCTCACCGACGGTGAACCGGGGGTCGAGTTGCAGGTCGACTTCGGTGAGCTGGGCCGGATGCTCGATGAGGAGACGGGGAAACGGCGGCGGGTGTGGGCGCTGGTGTTCACGGCGTCGCTGTCGAGACACACGTTCGTGTGGTTGTCGTTCAACCAGAACATGGCAACGGTGATCGACGGGTTCGAAGCAGCGTGGGAGTTCTTCGGTGGGGTCTTCGCCGTGGTCATCCCCGACAACATGGCCACCGTCGTCACCAAGGCCGACGCGTTGGACCCGGTGTTGAATCAGAGCTTCGTTGAATACGCCCAAGCTCGCGGGTTCGTGGTCGACCCAGCCAGGGTTCGTTCCCCGAAAGACAAGGCTCGAGTGGAGCGGGCGGTTCAGTTCGTGCAGACCTCGTTCTGGGCCGGGGAAGACTTCGGATGCCTCGTCGAGGCCCAGAGGTCAGCCGAGGTGTGGTGCCGGAGCCGGGCCGGGCTCCGGGTCCATCGCAGCACCCAGACCCAACCGGCGGTGGTGTTCGCCGAGGTGGAGGCGCCGGTGTTGATGCCGGCTCCGGCCGAGCGTTACGACTTGCCGATCTACCGGACGGCGAAGGTTCACCGGGATCACCACATCGAGGTCGCCAAGAGCCTGTATTCGGTGCCCGGGGATCTGATCGGCCGCCAGGTCGATGTCACCGCTGACTCGAAACTGGTGAAGATCTTCTCCAACGGTTCCCTGGTCAAGTGCCATCCCCGCCAGAAACCCGGGGCCCGCATCACCGACCCCGCCGACCTCCCCTCCGAGCTCACCGACTACGCCATGCGAGACATCGCCTCCCAGCAACGGCAAGGCTTCGCCCGGGGCGACCACATCGGCGCCTTCGTCGAAGCCGTGTTGGAGGGCCCGTTGCCGTGGACCCGGATGCGGCACATCTACAAACTGTTCCGAGCCGCCGACCGCTACGGCAACCACCGGATCGACCAAGCCTGCGAACGGGCGGTGGATGCCCAATGCACCAACGTCAACATCGTGATCGGCATGATCGAACGAGCCCTCGAAGCCGAAGCCATCGACCATGAACCGGTCCCGGACAATGTGATCACCGGCCGGTTCGCCCGCGACCCCGGACACTTCGCCACCGGGAAAGGCCAGGTCCGGTCATGACCCCATCAACGGTGGTGACTCCCGAGCTGGCGGCCACGCTGCGGCGCCTGAAACTCGGTCAACTCCTCGACACCCTGCCCGAACGACTGGCGTTGGCCAAGACCTCGAAACTGTCCCACGCCGAGTTCCTCCAAGTCCTCCTCACCGATGAGGTGACACGGCGTGACATCACCTCAGCAGCCCGCAAAGCCAAAGCCGCCGGGCTCGACCCCAACATGGTGCTGGCCAACTGGGACCCGACCGCGGACGTCACCTACGACCAACACGTCGTCGACGAGCTCGCCAGTTTGCGGTTCGTGGAGGCCGCCCAGAACGGATTGATCATCGGGCCGGTCGGTGTCGGCAAGACCTTCCTCGCCGTCGCTTTGGGCCACATCGCGATCCGGAGGGGACACAGTGTCTGGTTCGAACGATCCGACCAGCTCTTCAAACGACTCCGGATCGCCCGGCTCGACAACAGCCTCGACACCGAGATCCGCAAACTACTCCGCATCGACCTGTTGATCATCGATGACTACGCCCTCCACACCCTCGACCCCGCCGCCACCAACGACTTCTACGAACTCATCGTGGAACGACACCGGCGGGCCTCCACCGTGATCACCTCCAACCGTGACCCATCGGAATGGCTCGCACTGATGACCGATCAGCTACTCGCCCAATCAGCGATCGACCGGTTCACCTCCGCCGCGTTCGAACTCGTCATCGAGGGCGAAAGCTACCGCGACCGACAGAAACCAGTCGTCACCAACACCGGCTGACACAACCCATCCCGGCCAGATCCTTGACCTGACCAGCCACACCCGCAAGGATCACCACACCGACCACACGATCCTCACAAGTGGCCCCATGTGACTGGCGTAAGCCCGGTCCCTTGCAGCTGGCGGGCGGCAATCACTCCGAACGAGGCCTACGACCTGGGCCTACGCCGACTCACATAGGTGGTACGGAGCGTGTCTCACCGAGGGTGGGCTATTCGTGACTGGTTGCA
>JAOTYQ010000577.1 GCA_029861725.1 Acidimicrobiia bacterium
GCCCGCCATCCGCTCACGATGGCCGCCGGTGCCCGAACGCTCGACGAAGCGTTCGGCGGCCGGTTCCTCCTCGGGCTCGGTGTGAGTCACGCCCCGATGGTCGAAGGGGTCCGCGGTCTGGACTACTCCCGACCGCTGTCGGACATGGCGGCCTACCTCGACGCCATGGACGCCAGCCCGTTCACCGCCTTCGGCCCCGACGAGCGCCCGGCCCGGATCCTGGCCGCGCTCGGACCGAGGATGCTCGCGCTTGCCGGGGAGAAGGCCGATGGAGCCCACCCGTACTTCACCGTGCCGGACCACACCGCCACCGCACGAGAGATCCTCGGTCCGGACGCCTTCCTCGCTCCCGAGCACATGGTCTTCCTGGAGACCGACGCCGACCGGGCGCGGCGGGTGGCCCGGGCCAACATGTCCCGGTACCTACAGCTGCCCAACTACACCAACAACTTGAAGCGGCTCGGGTTCACCGACGACGACATCTCCTCGGTGAGCGACCGGCTCGTCGATGCGATCGTGTTGTGGGGCGATCTCGACTCGATCGTCGGCCGGGTGCGAGAGCACCTCGATGCCGGAGCCGACCACGTCTGCGTCCAAGCCCTCGTCGAGGACCCCTCCGAGCTGCCGATGGACGACTGGAGACGGCTCGCCGAAGCGCTGTGCTGAGACGGGGAGCCCGTCATCCTCGGCCGAGATCGAAGTAGTCCCTCAGGTGCTCGCCGGTCGTCTCCTCCGCGAAATGGAAGACCTCGAGCAGGAGGCCATCGGGGCCCTCGACCATCGCATAGCTCAACGGCCCGTCGGTCTTGGTCGGTCGAGGCGCCCAGCCGGCGGCCCGCAGCCGCTCGATCGTGGCGTCGAGATCGGCTACGTGGACTCCGAGATGGTTGACCGGCCCCCGATGGTTCGGGGCCTGGTCATAGAGGTTGAGGCGCCCACCGCCGACGTCGAGGAACACGTTGCGGGAGCCCGCCATCTGCTCGTCGGCCACCACTTCGGCTCCGAAGCAATCGGCCCAGAACGCGATCGTGGCGTCGAGGTCGGACGCCATGAGGTGGGCGTGGTGCAGCCGGGCGTCGGGTCGGTCGCTCATGCGAGGGTGAAGCCGCGATAGCCGTCGGCCGCCACGTCGTCGCAGATCTTCCGGTAGCGGCCGACCCCGCCAACATAGGGCATGAACACCCGGCTCTTGCCCTCGATGTTGGCCCCCAGGTACCAGCTGGCGCAGCTCGGGGCGGTGTACATCGTGCCTTTCGCGGCCTCGGCGACCCGCTCGTCCCAGTCGGCCTGAGCCTCGGCCGTGGCCTCGATCGTCGTCAACTCGTTGGCGTCGAGGTGGGCGATGCAGTCGGTGATCCAATCGACGTGCTGCTCGATCGAGACGATGACGTTGCTGAGCACCGACGGGCTGCCGGGCCCGGTGATCGTGAACAGGTTCGGGTAGCCCTCGACCGCCAGTCCGAGGTAGGTGTGCGGGCCCTCCGACCAGTCGTCGCGGAGCGCCCGCCCGCCGCGGCCCCGGATGTCGATCCGCTCGAGCGCTCCGGTCATCGCGTCGAACCCGGTGGCGAACACGAGCACGTCGAGGTCGACGTCGCCCGACTCGGTCTGCACGCCGGTCTCGGTGATCTGGAGCAGGGGGTCGCGGTGGAGATCGACGAGTGTCACGTTTGGCCGGTTGAACGTCTCGTAGTAGTCGGTGTCGTACACCTGGCGCTTGCATCCGAGCGGGTAGCCCTTGGGCTTGAGGTCCTCGGCCACGGTCGGGTCCTCGACGATGTCGTCGACGAGCTCGCGGTACAGCTCGCACGCCGCCTCGTTGGCGGCCGGGTCGGTGTAGACGTCTCGGTAGCGCTGGAACACCGCCGGCCCGTGGGCGGCGACGGCGTCTCGCCGCTCGTCGAGGTCGAGGTCGAGCAGGCCTCGTGAGCGTCTCTTGGGTTTCGCCACCGGAGTGTCGCCGGACTCCGGAGGGCCGGGCTTGGCGGCGGCGTCGGGGACCGCGGTCGGGGTGATGGCCGCCTTCTTCGGGTTGAACCCGGAGAACCCGGCCACCGAGTGCCGTTGCCGCTCGCGGACCTCGGCGTAGTTGGCTTTGTAGGCGGCCACGATCTCGTCGTTCAGCGGACGGTTGTTGGCCGGGAACGTATACACCGGTGTCCGCTGGAACACGTGGAGGTGGGAGGCCTCGGCGGCGATCACCGGGATGGCCTGGACACCGGAGGAGCCGGTGCCGATGACCCCGACACGCTTGCCCCGTAGATCGACCGGCTCCTTCGGCCAGTTCCCGGTGTGCAGCGCCAGGCCGGCGAAGCGGTCGCGGCCTTCGATGTTCGGCAGGTTAGACATCGAGAGGCAGCCGGTGGCCATGATGCAGAAGCGGGCCGACAAGGTCTCGGCCCGGTCGGTGGTGATCGTCCACCGGTCGGTGGCGTCGTCGAAACGAGCGGCGGTGACCCGCGTCTCGAACTGGATGTCGCGCCGCAGGTCGAATCGCTCGGCCACGTGGCGGGCGTAGGCCAGGATCTCGGGCTGGGGCGACATCACCTCGCTCCACTCCCACTCCTGCTCGAGGTCCTCGTCGAAGGAGTACGAGTACTCCATGCTCGGCACGTCGCACCGAGCCCCCGGATAGCGATTCCAATACCACGTGCCGCCCACGTCAGTCCCCGCCTCGATGACCTTGACCCGGAGTCCGACCTCCCGTAAGCGCAGGAGCTGATAGAGGCCGGCGAAGCCGGCACCGACGATCACAGCGTCGTAGTCGGTCAATCGACCCGCCTCTGCGGTGCGGCCGACCATCAGATGCCAAGATCCCGGAGGTTGTAGTCCTTGATGGCCGCCCGCGCCTCGTCGTTCCAGCGGAACTCGTCCTCCCGGCCGGCGAATGGCTGGTAACGGTACGGCTCCTCGTCACCGAAGCGCTGGCGCCTGGCATCGATGGCGTAGGCGATCAGCTTCGATCGCTCCTCGATGTAGTGCTCGTCGTAGGTGGTGATGGCGCTATGGACGCCGCCGCTGGTCACGTTGAGCACCGAGCGGCGGCGGTGGAAGCCGAAGTTGATCGTCACCCGAACGTCGTCGCTGGTGTTGGCGAACGAGCCGTGGATGGCCTGGCGGTTCGTGATCGCCACGTCGCCCGGGCCGCAGATCAGCGGCACTGCGTCGGGGAGCCGATCCGAGCCGGCCGCCTTCACCATTGCCGTGATGTCGGCCCGGCCGATGCGGTGGGAGCCGGGGACGACCCACAGCCCATTGGCGGCGTCGCAGCCGTACAGCTGGGCCATGTAGTTGAAGCCATGGGTGCCCTCGTCGAGATCGGGATGATCCCAGTGGGTCCAGCCGTCCTGGTGCCACGCCACCGAGCCGCCGAGGCGGGGCTGTTTGATCCAGACCGCCTCGTTGAACGGGGTGAAGTCGGGGCCGTTGATCGCTTCGGCCACCCGCAGCAGGTCGGGATGGCCGTAGACCCGGAGGCAGGCGTCGGAGAACTGCAGCGAACCGAGCACGAGCTGCACGACGTAGGGCGGGGCACCGTCGGGAGGCCTCGGCTCGATCATCTTGGCCGGGTGCCGCCCGTGGGCGGCGTCGGTGCCCCCGATCGGGTCCGACAGCGGCTTGACCCAGCTCACGTTGCGGCCCGTGCAGTCGCGGCCGAGGGCCGGCCGGCCGTGACGATCGACCGTGGCTCCCTTGGTCACCGGCGCACGGTCGAGCAGGTCGGCCACGTCGCGCTCGAGATCGGCCAGCTCGTCGGGCTGGAGTACCCCCGTGAGCACGTAGAAGCCATGCCGGGAGTAGGCGTCGAGGATGGCGGGATCGAGGTTGCCGTCGGCATCGAATCGGATCGGGCCCCTGTTGTCGAGCATCAGCGCTCGCTCGGTGCCCTCGACCCGATACCGCACCATCGCTGCCTCGTCTTCCCCGTAGTCGACGACCGGCGCCTCGGCCAGTGGAAGGTTGACCATGTCCCTGCGTCCTCCTGATCGGGGCCGACTCGGTGCCCACGGTTCTCGCA
>JAOTYQ010000576.1 GCA_029861725.1 Acidimicrobiia bacterium
GTCACGACGGTTGAGCCAACCCCGGACCTTGGTGAGGTCGATGTCCATCGACGACAGGATCCGCCACACCTGTGACACCGACACCTGGATGCCGTCGGCGACCAGCTTGGCGGCAACGTCGAAATAGGTCCACGTCGCGACCGGATCATTCGGTTCTTTGGCTGAGGTGGCAATGGCGGCCATCTTCATTCGTTCGTCGTGACCCAGCCGGCGGGGCCGGCCCGGTCGGGGGCGATCGGCCAGCCCGTCGAGTCCGTCGGCGAGGAACCGGCGCCGCCACATCGTGACCTGGTGTTCGCTGATCGACACGCGCTCGGCGATCTGACGCAGCGGCACACCATCGGCACACAGCAAGACCATCTGGGCTCGTTTCACGGTTCGAACCGGCAGCGTCTGGGACCTTGCCCGCTGCTCTAGGGTGGCTCGCACCTCGTCCCCCAACTCGACCGCATCGACCTTGAACATCGCTCCTCCTCATCTGTGGACAAGGATCAAACTACACGATTGTTATTTACGCGACGCACCACTAGCAGCCGTAGGTGGCCGAGGATTGCCGAGCGGTCAGACCACTCCGATACGCCGGACGTAGACAGGTCAATGGCTCTAGAACCTATCACCAGCGGCAAGCGAGCGCTTTGAAGGTGTCAGCTCGACGTGTCGGTTGTTTGTCAGATCCGTCTTGCAGATACCCATGGTAGCTCTTCTGTGTTGATGCAATACTCGAGAGACAGATTCACAGATCGCTACTGGTTCTCGGTGCGGCGGTACCTAGTAGAGGGAAGATCTGAGATGAAGTTCAACCTTGGACTAAAGCGGCTATTATTGTCGCTGTTCGTCGTTTCGTCACTGCTCGTGCCGGGAACAGCGGCGGCCGCGACGCCTTCGCCGGCCAGCACTGCGACGACGACCGGGAGTTCCGCCGATCATCGCCCCGGCGACCAGAACGCTGAGCTTCGCGCCGCACTCCAGGCTGTGGTCGACGCCGGGGCCACCGGAGTGATCGCACTGGTAGATGACGGCGAGGACCGATCCCAGCTTGCCGTCGGTGCAGCACGTCTAGAGCCGCGCCAACGGTTGCGAGTGCGCGACCAGGTCCGCGTCGGCAGCATCACAAAGACGTTTATCGCCACGATCACGTTGCAGCTGGTCGGCGAGGGCCGACTTAGCCTCGATGACACCGTTGAGCAGTGGCTGCCGGGCGTGGTGCCCAACGGGTCGGCGATCACGTTGCAGATGCTGCTCAACCACACCAGCGGCATCTTCGACTACACCGAGGACGAGGACTTCTTCCCCTCCGTCTTCGCCGACCCCTTCCGCCAGTGGAGGCCCCAGGAGTTCATCGATATCGCGAACGCCCACCCCCCGGTTTTCGCCCCCGGGGAGGGCTGGTCCTACAGCAACACCGGCTACATCGTGATCGGCTTGGTGTTGGAGAAGGCAACGGGCCATCAGGTGCAAGACCTCGTGAAGCGGCGGATCGTTAAGCCGTTGCACCTGCGGGGCACGTTCTTGGCGACGTCGGCGCGTTTCCGCGGTCGCTACGCACACGGGTATGCCCCGCCAAGCCTCACCGGCGACGGGTATGAGGATCTGTCGTCGTGGTCGCCGAGCATTGCCTGGACCGCCGGAGCGCTCGTCTCGACCGCCCCCGATCTCGCTCGCTTCTACGACGCTCTGCTCTCGGGGCGGTTGCTGAGCCCGTCGCTACTGGACGCCATGACAACAACCGTCGAAACCAACGCTGGATTCGACTACGGCCTTGGCATTTTCGCCCTCGATACCCCGTGCGGAACCGCCTGGGGGCACAACGGGGGGATCCCGGGATACTTCAGCTTCGCCCTCAACACCCGAGACGGATCACGCAGCGCCATTCTCCTGTTGCCGACGGAGCCCGACGAAGCGATCGCAACTGCCTTCTTCGAGCAGGCGCTCCCGACCGCCGTCTGTCAGATGTTCGACCAAGAGGTGCCCGAAGCGGCGGCGTCGGGCATCGCTGCGACCCCCGGCTGACGCTGCAGTTGACAACCACAGTCTGCCGCCTCCCAACGTCGGCCGGCCCGCTCACGCGCTCGGAGCAACACGAAACCGAGACGTTATGAGCGAGCGACTAGGACCCGCTGCGAGACAGTGGCGGGCCGAACTACTGGCTCCCGGCTCGTAGGCGGAGAGTCCCCGGTCAGTGTAGTGACATTTCCGGACTGCTTGGACGCTCGCAATCGCCGGTTGTGGGGCGAACGCGCTGGGCCGTCGTACCCGAGCGATCCCCCCGATCGAGATCGCCGGTTCATCAGCGCGGCGATCCATGATACCGGAGCGGTGATACCGAGCTGTGGACTCAGCCGAGAGGAGCCTGCGACACGTTATGCGCAGCGCGTTTCCGTGCGTGCGTCCGGAGCAGCGGCCGATGCCGAGGCGCCGAGCTGCAGGTCACTCCGTCGGTCTTGGGGGTACTAGCACCAGTGGGAGCGACGCCTTGTGGAGCACTTTCATGGCTACTCCTCCAATTCGGACGTCGGCGATGCCGCCAGCACCTTTTGTGCCGATGACGAGCACGTCCCCGTCGGAGGCCGAGGCTACTCCGAGCAGTCCATCGGCTGGATGCGTGTCGGATTGGAGGATGCGGTCGGTGACGATGCCGGCCGCGACGAGAGGTTCAACCCACTCATCCAACTGACACTCGACATCGTGGCGCCACTGTTCTGGGGTCGTTCTAGGTCTGAATGCTCGATCGGGATCCTTCACAACCACGACCGCCGCCGATGCCTTCGTCACCTTGGCGAGCTCGGTGCACCAGTTCAGGGCCTCGAGCGATTCCGTTGACCCGTCGACGCCGAGGACGATTCGAGCGATCGGACCCAACACTGCGGAGGGAATGACCGCAAGAGGTTGCCGGCAGTGGTGAGCGGCGTGTTCGACCACGCTGCCAAGGTGCAGGAAGCCGGGCCCGCCGCTTTGGCCAGTGCGTCCGAGGACGACGAGACCGGCATCCGCGTTCTCGGCCTCTCGCAGGAGGACGTCACGTGGATCGCCCTGCTTCAGGACCGCTCGTACCGAAACACCCTCGTCGACTGCTGAACCGATCCAAGCGGCGAGTACAGCCTCGCGCTCCGCGAAGAGGCGGTCGTGAGTCTCGGGGCGGACCTCCGACATCGGGATCTCGTACGAGTTGACCGCGATGACCTCAGCACCGGCCGCTGCCGCCAACCGGCCAGCCCAACGCATCGCAGCCGCCGCTGCCGCCGATCCATCGACCCCAACCACAAACGGCGCTCCCGCGTTCATGCAATCAGCGTTGTTCGCGACACAATGCGCTGGAAGAGGCGTTGGTCCCTTACAACGAGCAGCTCGCTGGAACTCGAACGCAGATCAGGGTCACAGTTCAAGGCGCCCTAGTCGGCGACGCCGGGCACGATCCCGAATGCAGGCATGAACGCGGGAACAGCACCCGATAACGCTCCAGGTCACCCACGATCGAGCCGCCCGAGGACGGCACGTATCGCTCGCTCGGCATCACCGGCGGCCTGACTCTGCTCGCCACTGACCGTGACGGCAGGGCCCCTCATCGAGCCCGCGAGCGCTCGCCGCACCGTCCGTGGTCGCATTCCCGAGCGCCCGACCCGGGCCAACACGCCGGTTCTACTGCGGGTGTTGGGCAGGATCTCGATAGGTCCGGCGCGCGTTAACCACGATTTTTCGTCCAGGTAGCCGGGTGGTGTCGGCTCGGTTCACGCTGCGTGGTGGTTGGTGAGGGTGTTGGTGTTGTGGATCCCGGCCAGGAGGGTGGGGGTCCAGGGCCAGTCACTGTCGAGGTGGAGCCGCCGCCGGCCGGAGGGGGTGATGCGCCCGGCGATGTGGAGGAGGCGTTGGCGGATGGTCTTGGGAGTGGCGCTTTGGTAGGGGCCGGTGAGGGTGAGGCGTTGGGCTCTCGACAGCAGGTTGAACGCCATGGCGGCGAGTAGGGCCCAGGTCTGGTTGTTCACGATGTCTTGGGAGGGCCAGTTGTCATAGCCGCAGACTT
>JAOTYQ010000578.1 GCA_029861725.1 Acidimicrobiia bacterium
CCCCGGTGGCGACGGTGACCGCAGCGGCAGCGCGCTGTATCAAACCCTCGACACGGCGTCGAAGTCGTTCCCCCTATTCGGTCGACCCCGAACGGGGTCAGCCACAGACCGGGCCGGCATCCCCCACCCCGATCCCATTTTGAAGCGTCTGGTTCAAAAGCCTGGTACAGCGAACGTAACTCGCTGCTTTCTGCCCCTATTCCCCGACGATCAGGAAAATGGTGCACAAACAGCGACTGGCGACCGTCATGGACGTGTCACGTCGCAACGGGGCCATCGTCATCTAGGCTCTTCGCTGTCGGATCAGCAACGACGTTCGTCCGATCAGGGGAGGAAAGACAGCATGTCCACACGAAGGTTCACTTGGTTACTGGCCATGTTGGCATCGCTAGCGTTGATCGCCGCGTCCTGCGGCGACGACGACGACGAGACCAGCACTGAAGAGACCACCGAGGAGACGACCGCCGAGGAGTCCACCGAGGAAACCACCACCGAGGAGACCGCGGCCGAAGGCGAGGCGGCCGCTGGCGAGGGGAGCATCTGGGTTCTCCTCCCCGACTCGGCCACCTCGGATCGCTGGGAGAAGGACGATCGTCGCTTCTTCAAAGAGGGCTTCGAAGCCGCCGGTCTCACCGAAGGGACCGATTTCAGCATCGTGAACGCTGAAGGCGACGCCACGGTCCAGATCAGCCAAGCCGAGCAGGCGATCGGCGACGGCGCGAGCGTCATCGTTCTCACCAGCAACGACTCCGGTTCCGGCGCCACGATCATCGACCTGGCACGCGAGGCCGGGGTAGCGGTCGTCGAGTACGACCGGTTCAACACCGAGGGCAGTGCCGGGGGCGACGTGTACGTCAGCTTCGACAACGTCCGGGTCGGCGCCACGATGGCCGAGGTCCTCGAGCCGGCCATCGATGGGCTCGGGGTCGACACCCCGAACGTCGTGATGCTCAACGGCGGAGAGGCAGACAACAACGCCTTCCTCTTCCGCGACGGCTACGCCGAGACCGTCGAGGCCCGAGTGGCGGCGGGCGACTGGGCGCTCGTCGACGACCAGTTCGTGCCTGACTGGGACAATGCCGAGGCGCTGGCGATCTTCGATCAGATTCTCGTCGGGGCGGGCAACGAGGTCGACGCAGTCTTCGCCGCCAACGACGGTCTCGCAGGCTCAGTGATCGCCGCCCTGGAGAACGCCGGGCTCGACCCGACGACCGTTCCGGTCAGCGGTCAGGACGCGACGCAGGCCGGCATCCAGAATGTCCTGCTCGGCAAGCAGACCATGAGCGTCTACAAGCCGATCAGGAGCGAGGCGGCGGCTGGGGTGCAGGCCGCCCTGGCCCTCCGGGCGGGAGAAGACGTGGCAGCGCTGACCGGAGACTTCACCATCATCGGAATCAATGCCGACGGTACGCCTGCCGACTCCCCGACGGGTGATGGCGTGGTTCCCTACATCGCGCTGGTACCGATCGCGGTCACCGTCGACAACGTTGCCGACACGGTCATCGCCGACGGCTTCCGCACGGTCGAAGAGCTGTGCACTCCCGAGGTGGCGGAGGTCGCCACCGACGTGTGCTCGTGATCTGAGACATCATGATCGGATGGGTGGGGTCGCGCGACCCCACCCATCCGATCTCACAAGGAGACCATTCGGGATGAGCGACAGCGAACCAGGGACAGGCACGACGCTTCTCGAGTGTCGAGAGGTGTCGAAGTCGTTCGGCGCGGTCCACGCGCTCTACAAGGTCGACTTCGAGGTCCGGGCCGGTGAGGTCATGGCCCTCGTCGGTGATAACGGAGCCGGCAAGTCGACCCTCATCAAAGGGATCGTCGGCATCTACCCCTTCGACGAAGGCGAGGTCTACTTCGACGGCCAACGGGCAAACATCGACAGCCCGCACGATGCGGCCGAGCTCGGGATCGAGGTGGTCTACCAAGACCTGGCCCTGGCCGACAACCTCGACGTCGTCGCCAACATGTTCCTGGGGAGAGAACAGATTCGGAGCGGCCTCGTTCTCGACGAGGTGGTCATGGAGCACAGGGCCCAGGAGGTCCTCGAGAGCCTGAGTGTCACCACGCTGCGCTCGGTCCGACAGACGGTTGCCGGTCTCTCGGGCGGTCAACGTCAGGCGGTGGCGGTGGCCAAGGCGGTGATGTGGGGGAACTCGAAGCTGATCATCCTCGACGAGCCGACCGCTGCGCTCGGTGTCGCCCAGACCCGGCAGGTGCTCGATCTCGTCCGGCGGCTGGCGTCGGACGGCTACGGCGTCGTCATCATCTCCCACAACCTGCACGACATCTTCGAGGTCGCCGATCGGATCACCGTTCTCCGCCTCGGTCAGCAGGTGGCCGTCTTCGAGCGGGCTCTGACGAACCAGCAGGAGGTGGTGGAGGCCATCACCGCCGGCGAGCTGGCACATGTGCCCGGAATGGAAGGAGTCGTGTCGTGACCGACGTCGACGAGAGCCCGACCTCCGGTCCCGCCGAAGCCAGGGTCCGAACCGCGGGCTTCGCCGCCCCCGCCGTGTCGGTCGGCGACTACGTCCAACGGCGCCTCGACGCCATCCGAGCGGGTGATCTCGGCTCCCTGCCGATCTTCGCCGGCCTGGCGCTGATCGTCGTGATCTTCGGACTTCTGGAGGAGCAGTTCCTCACTGCGAGGAACTTCACCAACCTGCTGCTGCAGATGGCGCCGATCTCGTTCCTGGCGATCGGCATCGTGTTCATCTTGCTCATCGCCGACGGCGAGATCGTCACGATCGACTTGTCGGTCGCGTTCGTCGCCGCCACCGGCGGGGCCGTTCTCGTCCTCCTGCAACGGCCCGGCGACCCCGGTTGGCCCTGGTGGGCCGCCATCCTCGCCGCTGTCACGCTGACCACAGCGATCGGGCTCCTGCACAGCATCATCATCACCAAGCTCGGTGTGCCCTCGTTCGTGTTGACCTTGGGCGCCTTCCTGGTGTGGTCGGGCGTGGTCCTCTATCTGACGACCGAGTTCACCGATGCCGGCACGATCCGAATTCAGGACCAGGTCCTCATCGACCTGGCCAACAACTTCCTGGCGGACTGGCTCGGCTGGTTGCTCGGCTTGGTTGTCATCGTCGCCTACGCCGTCACGCAGCTGAGCGCGATGCGATCCCGCCAGGCGCGAGGGCTCGAAGCGAGGCCGATGCCGATCGTTGTCGGCCAGATCGTGGCGGTCACCGTTGCGGTCTTGCTCGCCGTTGGGGTCGCCAACTCCGATCGGGGGGTCCCCCAGGTCACGCTCACCCTCGGGATCTTCATCGTCTTCTGGACGCTCATCGCATCGAAGACCGCATTCGGACGGCACATCTACGCCGTCGGTGGGAGCCCAGAAGCCGCCCGGCGGGCTGGCATCAACGTCGACTGGATTCGTATCTCGGTCTTCATGATCAACGGCTTCATGGCCGGCGTCGGCGGCATCATCCTCGTTTCGCGTCTGCGCTCGGTGGCAACCAACACCGGCGGCGGGAACCTCCTGCTCAATGTCATCGCTGCTGCCGTCATCGGCGGAACGAGCCTGTTCGGGGGTCAGGGCCGGGTGGTCTCGGCCTTCTACGGCGCCCTGGTCATCACGGCCATCCAGAACGGCATGGACCTGCTGGGGCTCTCGTCGGGCCTCAAGTTCATCATCACCGGTATCGTGCTCGTGTTGGCGGTTCTCGTCGACTCGGTCTCCAAGCGGCGACGGACCGCCCGCGGTCTCGCCTGACATGCATCGTCGGCGCCGGCTCCCGCTGGTGGGCGCCGGGGTGCTCTCGGCGGCACTGCTGGTCGTCGCCGCCTGCGGGTTGACCGGCGGGTCCGGCACGGTCGACGGCGCCGACCGGCACCGAACGGGTGTCCCATCGATCGACAAGGTCTCCTTCGCTGACGTCGCCGCCGACGTCGGTCTCGAGTTCCGGCACGGCGCGTTCCAGTGGCAGACCGGCGGCGATCCGGCGGCGATGATGGGCGGCGGGGTGTGCTGGCTCGACTACGACGGCAACGGATGGCTC